>CAZNSL010000299.1:0-6958 GCA_964574975.1 uncultured Alcaligenaceae bacterium
TCCCGGGCGGCTACCTCGGCATGGGCGGACGCGAGGTCGCCGGCAGCAGCAGCAGTTGGGCCGGCGACATCTTCGTGGCACCCGGCGCGCAGTTCGACTTCATCGGCTTCGGCGGAACGAACACCGCGACGGGGGACCTGAACGCCGCCGGGGCGACGGTGAGCGTCACCGGTATCGGAATCACACTGGCGGGCGGCTTCACGGCCGCGCGCACCCTGATCGGTGGGTCGACCCACTTCACCGGCACGGTCCATGCCCTCGGCGACTTGACCATCGACCACAACTTGGCCGACTTCAGCCCCGCGGCGGGCGGGCCGGCGACGCTGACCGTCCCCAGCCTCACGCTCAGTTTCGGTACCCTGTCGGGCACCGACCAAATCGTCGTCACGGGCCCGACGGCGTGCGACGGAGCCACGTTGGCCGTCGCAGTACTGGAGGCGCAGGGCGGGTTGACCATTAACAATGGTGGCAGGATCATCGGCGGCACACTCATGAGTGCCGGCACAGCGACGATCTCGGCCGGCGACTACTTCCTGGCCCACGGGGCGGTGTTCGACAATCAAGGGGCGCTGACCATCGTCGCTAATGTCGCCGTCCACCAGGGCACCGGCACACCGGGCCTATTCCGCAACGGCGGCACGCTCATTAGCGATACGGGGCCTGCTGCCGGCGCACAAATCCGGGTGCCGGTCGAGAGCAGCGGAACCATCCGTGTGCTGGGGCGGGACTTCGGCATGGGCGGCCGCGAGGTCGCCGGCAGCAGCAGCAGTTGGGCCGGCGACATCTTCGTGGCGCCGGGCGCGGAGTTCGACTTCATCGGCTTCGGCGGGACGAACGTCGTGACGGGGGACGTGAACGCCGCCGGGGCGGCGGTGAGCGTCGTCGGCCTCGGGGTCACGCTGGCGGGACGCTTCGAGGCCGCCCGGACCCTGATCGGCGGCGAGACCCACTTCACGGGCACGGTCGCCGCCGTCGGCGACCTGACCATCGACCACAACCTGGCCGACTTCAGCCACGCCGGCGGCGGACCGGTGACCCTGACGGTAAGCAGCCTCTCCGTCGATGTCGGCAGTCTGATCGGCACCGATTCCATGGTGGTCACGGGTTCGACTACTTTGTCCGGCATTCCCACGGTGGGGCTGGCGCGACTCGAAACGCGCGCCGGCTTGGCCATGTCTAGTGGCATGACCATCAGCGGCGGAACGCTGGCGAGCATAGGCGCGGCGACCATGGCGGGCGGCAACTACTTCCTGTCCCACGGGGCGGTGTTCGACAACCAGGGCAGCCTGACGGTCGCCGACGGCGTCGGCGTGCACCAGGGCGCCGGCGCGCCGGGCCTGTTCCGCAACGCCGGCGCGCTGACCAGCACGCCCGGCCCGCTCGGCTCGCAGGTGCGCGTGCCGGTGGACAGCCCGGGCGCGATCACCGTCCCGGGCGGCTACCTCGGCATGGGCGGACGCGAGGTCGCCGGCAGCAGCAGCAGCATCGGCGGCCCGGTCACCGTGGCGCCGGGCGCCTATTTCAACCTCCTCGGCATCGGCCTCGGCAACTCCTTCGCCGTATCCGGGCCGGTGAGCGCCGCCGGGGCGACCGTCGATGTCTTGCAGACTTCGGTGACCTTTTCGGGGTCGTACGCTGCCGGCCAGACCGTGATCGGTCTCGCCAACGCCCGCTACACAGGCATGGTCAACGCTGTCGGCGACCTGATCATCAACGGCAGCTCGGCCGACTTCAGCCCCGCCGCCGGCGGACCGGCGACCGTGACTGTAACCGGCCTGTCGCTGGACGGTCAACTGAGCGGCACCGATACGCTGCGCGTTGCCGGAGCGATGACGTGGGCGGGGGGCACCATCTCGATTGCAGGCCTGGAGATCCTCGACATCCTGACGTTGAGCGGCCCCAGAACTCTGAATGGCACGCACCTCGTCAATGCCGGCACATTCGTCTGGACTGGTGGCAACGTGGCATTCAGCAACGGCGGCTCGTTCACCAACGCGGCCGGCGCCACGTTCGACATCCGCGGCGACAACTTCTTCGGCAATCCGACTTCCTGCATGCCCCTGACCAATCACGGTCTCATCACGAAAACCGCCGGGTCGGGCACGACAACGCTATACGCCCAGCTCATCAACAGCGGCGAAGTCCGCGTCGAAACCGGCACGCTCCGCGTCACCTGCGGCTACACCGTTCCCGCGGGCGGAGGCGGCTCCGCCAGCGGTCCGATCGACGCACCGGCCACTAACGGTGGCGAAATCGTTGCCGGACCCTCGCCGAATCCGCCGCTTGCGGTGTCCGGATACACCCAGTCGCCTCTCGGCAACCTCATCGAGCAGATCGGCGGCCGCGCCCCCGGCACCGAGTACGGCCAGATCATCGTCAACGGCGACGTGGCCCTCGACGGCACGCTTCAAGTGCAACTCATTGGCGGTTTCACGCCGGTCCTGGACGACGAGTTCATGGTCATCGACAACCGGGGCACCAACGCCGTCAACGGCGTCTTCGCAGGACTACCGGAATGGACCGCCGGCGGGCCGCTCGTGTTTGCCGGCCACGTCGGCTTTGGCGTCAGCTATGTGGGCGGCGACGGCAACGACGTGGTTCTGACCGTCCGCGTCGTCAACCGGCCGCCGACCGCCGACGCCGGCGGGCCGTACACCGTCGTCCGCGGCGGCACCGTCACGCTCGACGCCAGCGGCACCATTGACCCGGAGCAGTCGAACGCCACCCTCAGCTACGCTTGGGACTTCGACGGCGACGGCCAGTACGACGATGCCACCGGCCTCCGGCCCACCTTCTCCGCCGCCGGCGTGAACGCCGCCGGCCCGCGCACGGTCGGGCTGCGCGTCACCGACGCGGGCGGCCTGACGAGTGTGGCGACGGCGGAGGTGCGGGTCGAGGCGCTGGCCGTGCGGCCCGACCCGAACGACCCGGGCCGGACGGCGCTGTTCGTCGGGGGCACGACCGGCGACGACCACATCGTCATCAGCCCCGCCGACCAGGGCGTGACCGTGCGGCTCAACGGCACGCTGCTGGGCACCTTCCACCCGACGGGCCGCGTGGTCGTCTACGCCCAGGCCGGCGACGACGACGTGCAGGCCACCGGCGGGCTGGGCCACCCGATGTGGCTCTACGGCGACCTCGGCAACGACCGGCTCAAGGGCGGCAGCGGCAATAACGTGCTGCTCGGCGGGTCCGGCGACGACCTCTTAGTCGGCGGTAACGACCGCGACATCCTGATCGGCGGCACCGGCGCGGACCGCATCGTCGGCAACGCGGCCGACGACGTCCTCGTCGCCGGGGCGACCGCGTTCGACGGCGACGCGGCCGGGTTGGCCGCGGTCCTGGCGGAGTGGACCTCCGGCCGCAGCTACGCGGCGCGGGTGGCCAACCTGAACGGTACCGGCACGGGCACCACGTTCGCCAGCCGGCTCAACGGCGACGTGTTCCTTCGCGTGACCGCCGAGGCGGGGACGACCACGGTGTTCGACGACAACTCGGAGGACCTGCTGACCGGCACCTCGGGCCAGGACTGGTTCTTCGCCAACCTCACGGGCGGCGGCGTCCGCGATCGCATCACCGACCTGAGTGCCAGCGAGTTCGCCAACGACCTCAGCTTCATCTACGCCCCGTGACGGCCGGCGTGAGCAAGTGTGAACGGGGGCGGGGTGGTTGCACGCCCAGCCCCCGTAACGAGTTGACCACTCTCAACTCGGATCCGGACGACATTCCGTGACCAGTCCTCAGGTTCGCCCGCTATTGGTGATCCGGCGGGACCACGCGGGCATGGCGGCCTGGCTCAGCCGACCAACACCTTGTCGAGGCTGTCGGCCAGCGTCTGGTCGTCCGTCGGCAGGACGTGGGCGTACACCCGCAGCGTCAGCTCGACGCTGGCGTGGCCGAGGCGCTGGGATACCGCCTTGAGCGAGTGGCCCTTGCTCAGCAGCGTCGTCGCGTGGGTGTGCCGCAGGTCGTGGAAGCGGATGTCGGGCAGCAAGTCCGGCACCGCGCCCGCGGCCTCGACCTTCGTCGCGGCCGCAACGTTGGCACGGCCGACGACCGGCTTGAACACCTGCCGGATCAGGTTCGACTTCCCGATGAACTGGCCCGAGCGGGTGCAGAAGACCGGTGCGGCGATGTTGCCCTCCTTCAGCATGGCGGCCCGGTGGTCACGCAATGCGTCGAGGGCGAACCGCGGCAGGGCGACCGAGCGCCGGCTCCGCTTCGACTTCGGCTCCTTCAGCACGAACTGTCCCTTGAGCTGTGCCAGGGAGCGCTGAACGCTGACGACGCCCTTCTCGAAGTCGACGTCGTCCCAGCGCAGGCCCAGCAGTTCACCCTGTCGCATCCCGGTGCCCAGGGCGACGGCGAACAGGGCGTACAGGCGGCAAGGGCGGGCCGCATCGAGGAACTGCCTCGCCTGCGCCTCCGTCAGGAACTGCATCTCGACCTCGGCCGGACGCGCCTTCGCCACGTCGGCCGCCGGGTTGAAGGGGATGACCTTGAGCCGCACGGCGTGCCGCAGCGCGGCGGTGAGGAGTTGGCCGGCCGCCCGCCGGGTCCAGGCCGACGCGCCGCGGCGCTCCATGTCGGCGTAGAAGTTTTCGACGTGGGCCGCCCGCAGCTGCCCGAGCCGTACGCCGCCGAGCAGCTCCTGGACGTGCAGCCGCGCGAGCTGCTCGTACCGAGCGTAGGTCGTCGCCCGCACCTTGTTGCGGGCCGTGTTCTCGAGCCAGCGCCCGACGAACTCCCCGAGGGTCACCCTCGAGGAGTCGGCCAGGACGCCCGCGTCGGCCTCCGCCTGCAGCTTGCGGAGCTTGCCCTGCACCTCCTGCTTGGTCTTGCCGTAGACGGTCCGGCGCTTCCGCCGGCCGCGGCCGTCGTAGCCGAGGGACACGCTGCCGACCCACTGCCGGTCGGCCTCGCGGTAGAAGACTGACCCTTCCGCCCGGCCGCGTCGCTTTCGTGCCATGATTGCCCCTCCGGAGTATGTTCGGCCGTCGAGCCGTGTCCGAGAGTCAAGTTCGTGGATCCCGGCCGCCGGTTCCGGGCGGCCATCCATTGCGGCATCAGCGTCCCCTGACGTTCTTCCCGCGTTGGCGTTACGCCCGCCAGCGGCGGCGTGGGGCGACAGGTCGAGAGCCGTCGGGTGCGCGTCCGGCCCGACCGCTTACGAGGGCTTCATGTCGCGGACCCATCTCCGTACGACCCCGGGCGTCGAACCGAGCGCCTCGGCGATCTCGCCCGGCCCTTTGCCTTCCGACGCCATTCCCCGCGCCCGCTCCTTGCGACCCCGATACGCCCGGGCCTTGCAGGCGTTGTTGCAGTACCCCCGTTTCCCGTGCTCGTGTTCGGCCGACACCTCGAACCAGCGGCCGCAGCCGTCGCAGTGGACGTGCTTTCGGCTCCCGGTGATGGCCAGGCCGTACTGCACCCACATCAAGCCGAACAAATTGAGGGGCCAGACGTGTAGCGCAAGGGCCTGTGTCTTTCGCGTCGGTGTCACCAAGACACGAGTGCCTTTGTACAGGCCCTCGAAGGCCAGCAGGCACGCGGCCACTCTGTCATCGGGCGTGGCCGAACTCGTATGCACGCGGTCGAGTACCGAGACCGCGGCTTTCATGTCGCGGATCGCCTTGACCCAGACATTGAATGGATCACCCACACGCAGCGCCTGGATTGCGAAGGCCTTTCGCAGTTCCATGATCGCGCGTTGCACCCTTGGATTCGTGTCCTCGAGCCGCCCGACAGTCGCCAGCAGGCGTTTCCAGTCGTCCGAGGACCAGCCGGCGACCTGGCCGAGCGACGTAAGGTCCAGCCGATCCGCTTGCTCGTCGAAAGGCAGATCCGGGGCCTGCCCCATTGCGTCCACAGTGACGCCGAGGGCGCCGTACCTGTTGGCGAACGCGAGAATGGCGTCGGGCTTCGGAGGGGTGTCGGCGAACACCCGGTAGAGTGCAGGCTCCTTCACCGCCAGGTCGGTGTATTCGACCGAGTTGCTGTCGATCCCCACGAGGAATTTCTCGCCGCGGATTCTCCAGTTACGGGGGGCATCCACCCAATCGAAACCCGCGCGGGGCACGGGCCACGGGATCGCGGCAATCGGCAGGTCGTATCGCGGTGTCACGAATCCGTCACCCCCAAAAAGGCAAAACCGGGCGCGTCACGACTTTTCAAATAACCGTGACAGTGTATAGTGGACCCACGGCATTCGCCAAGGTGTGCCGAGCCCGATGGAGGATTTATGCAGCGCGACAGTGAGTCAATCGAGCCAGTCGAACCGCTGGCGGTGAGTGCCGTACGTGCGGCCTCGCTGCTCGGGATCTCGCGCAGCAAGACTTACGAGCTCATGTCGTTGGGCCAGCTGCCTTACTTGAAGATCGGCCGTTGCCGGCGGATCCTCCTTGCCGACCTTCGGCGCCTGGTCGAACGATTACGAACCGAAGTGTAGGCCTGTGCAACGCCGTCGATCCTGCGGCGGCCGCCCGTAACCGTCGCCCGTCGCCGACTCACCACGGACTGGGAGACCCTACGGTGAAGAAGTCGAAGCCCGCCAGTAGCTCGCCGAAGCGCCGCAAGATAGTTCCCGACGAGCGTCGGCAATTGTTCAACGGCGGCCTGTGCGGCTCATTCAGCCGCATCCAACTGGCCGAGCCGGAAATCACCTGCCTGCGCGGGATCCTCCTCGACATCGACCCCGAGTTGTTTCGGAAGGAGGTTGCATCGCCCGAGGTGCGCCGCGACCCCGAAAGGTTCTATGAGGAGGTCGTCGCGCCCTGGCTCAAGAACAACTCCGTTTTGGGTAAGGCGCAGGTCCGCATCAGCGGGACCGGACTGCACGTCATCCCTTGGTTTGACGAGCCCGTCGTGTTCGAGTCCGAGGGCGACCGGAGGCGTTGGGCAGGCATCGTCCGGACGATCCAGCGGCTTCTGCCCACGGACCCCGATAGCCCCGGCATCA
>CAZNSL010000300.1:0-6928 GCA_964574975.1 uncultured Alcaligenaceae bacterium
CTGCGACGCGTCGCGCACCGAGGAAGCGATCGCCGCGCCGCTGGTCGTCGATCCTCGCGCAACCGTCGCGCTGTCGCAAGCGCACGAGGCGTTCCTGCGCTTCACCGCCGGGACGTATCGCGGCATCGAACAGACGCTGAAGCTGCAACTGGCGCTATTGGAGCGCGGCGGGGCCGGGGCGGGAGGGCCCCGGGGGGGGGGTACGACCGGATTCCTCCGGTTGCTAACGCTCCCGGCTCGCCCTTCCTCGACCGCGACCAGTGCCTCGCTTACGCCGTCGATCGCGTCGGTCCCGTCCTCGGCGACGCCTTCGCGCCGATCGACGCGTTCCCGACCCGCGTTCGTCTGCCCGACGAACCGCTCATGCTCGTCGACCGCATCGTCAAAGTCGACGGCGAGCCACTGTCCATGACCCCCGGCCGGGTCGTCACCGAACACGACGTTCGTGCCCAGCGCTGGTATCTCGACAACGGCGTCATCCCGACCGGCGTGGCCGTCGAGAGCGGGCAGGCCGACCTGTTCCTCGCCGGCTACCTCGGCATCGACTTCGTCACGCGCGGGCTGGCCGTCTACCGGCTGCTCGACGCGGTCGTCAGTTTCCACAGCGGTCTGCCGGGGCCGGGCGCCACGATCCGCTACGACATCCGCATCGACGAGTTCTTCCGCCAGGGCGCCACGCACCTGTTCCGCTTCCACTTCGACGGCACCATCGACGGCGCGCCGTTCATCACCATGCGCGGCGGATGCGCCGGCTTCTTCACCGCGGCCGAGCTGGCCGCCGGCAAGGGCATCGTCTTGACGGCGTTGGAGACGAAGCCGCAACCGGGCGTCGTGCCCGACGGCTGGCGGCCACCCGCCCTGCTCGGCGGCGTCGAGGCGTACACGGCGGCGCAGATCGACGCCTTGCGCCAGGGCGACCTGGCCGCATGCTTCGGTGACGCCTTCGCGGGATTGCCGCTGCGCGATCCGCTGACGTTGCCCGGCGGCATCCTTCGACTGATCGACCGGGTGACGCACTTCGACCCGGCCGGCGGCCGCTTCGGCCTGGGCCTGATCCGCGCCGAGGCCGACATCCACCCGGACGACTGGTTCCTCACCTGCCACTTCGTCGACGACCAGGTGATGCCCGGCACGCTCATGTACGAGTGCTGCCTGCATACGCTGCGCTTCGCGCTCGTGCGGCTCGGCTGGGTCGGCGAGAAGGCGGACGTGGTGAGCGAGCCGCTGCCGGATCGACCGAGCCGGCTGAAGTGCCGCGGGCAGGTGACGGCGACGACCAAGACCGTCCAGTACGAGGTGGCGATCAAGGAACTCGGCTACGGCCCGGACGCCTACGCGATCGCCGACGCCCTCATGTACGCCGACGGCCGGCCGATCGTGCAGTGCCTCGGCATGACGCTGCGGCTGCGCGGGCTGACGGAGGCAAAAGTGCAAGGTCTTTGGAATCGGACTGCGACGCCGCGAGCCGAGTCTGCGAGGCGAGCGCCGACCGCTCCCCTCGCTTCGCTCGATTCGCGGCGTCACGCAGGAGATGTATTCACCCGTCAGCAGCTCGACGCCTACTGCCAGGGCAATCCTTCCGAGGCGTTCGGCGAACGCTACGCTCCGTTCGACCGCGACCGCGTCCTCGCCCGGTTGCCGCGGCCGCCGTACGACTTCATCGACCGCGTCGTCTCGACTTCCGCGACCCCGTGGGTCATGAAGGCCGG
Source organism: uncultured Alcaligenaceae bacterium (assembly GCA_964574975.1). GTDB lineage: Bacteria > Planctomycetota > Planctomycetia > Gemmatales > Gemmataceae > JAXMAS01. Next base: position 1,710 of record CAZNSL010000300.1, read on the forward strand.
CGGCACCTCCGTTGCCCACTACGACGTGTCGCCCGACGCCTGGTACTTCGCCGCCAGCCGCCAGCCGCACATGCCGTTCGCGGCGTTACTCGAAGCGGCGTTGCAGCCGTGCGGCTGGACGAGTTGCTACGTCGGCTCCGCGCTCGTCAGCCCGGTCGATCTACGCTACCGCAACCTCGGCGGCCGAGCGACGCTGCACCGGCCGGTGACGCCGGGCGACGGCACCCTCGTCACCTCGGCGACGATGACGAAGTGCGCCAACTCCGGCGGCATGATCATCCAGAACTTCGACTTCGACGTGCGGCTCCCCGACGGCACGCCAATCTATTCCGGCGACACCTACTTCGGCTTCTTCTCGGCCGCGGCACTCGCCGACCAGGTCGGCATCCGCGACGCCAAGGTGTATCAGCAGACCGCCGACGAGGAGCGCCGCGGCGAGCGGTTCCCGGTGCCGGCCGAGCCGCCGTTTGCCGACCGCCGCTGGCGCATGGTCGATGAAGTCGAGTTATTTGTGCCCGACGGCGGGCCGAATGGGCTAGGTTACATTCGCGGTGGGATCGACGTGGACCCGGCCGCGTGGTTCTTCGAGGCCCACTTCTACCAGGACCCGGTTTGGCCGGGATCGCTCGGCCTGGAGGCGTTCTTGCAACTGTTGCAAGTCGTGGCCGCACGGCGTTGGGGTGCGGGCCGTTGCGTCGCTCCGGCCCCCGGCGTCGAGCACCGCTGGGTCTACCGCGGGCAGGTGTTGCCGACCGACAATCGCGTGACGGTGACGGCCTGGGTAAGTAGAATCGATGAGTTGGCCCGTTATCTCGTTGCCGACGGATTTTTGGCCGTCGACGGTCGGGTCATCTACGAGATGAAGAACTTCTCGCTCCATTCCAACCCCTGAGCGCCATGCGCTACTCGCGTGTCTGCATCGATGCCATCGGCTACGAACTCGCCCCGGTCGTCGTTTCGACGGCCGAGTTGGAGGATCGGCTCGCGCCGCTCTACCAGCGGCTGCGGATGCCGGTCGGGCAACTCGAGGCCATCACCGGCATCCGCGAGCGGCGCTGGTGGGAGGCCGACTACCCGATCACCAGCGGGGCCGTCGCCGCTGCTCGCAAGGCGCTCGCCGCGGTGGAGATCAAGCCGGAGGAGATCGACTGCCTGATCTACGCCGGCGTCTGCCGCGAGCAGTTCGAGCCGGCCACCGCGTGCCACGTCGCCGCCCAACTGGGCGTTAGCCCCGGCGCGTTCGTCTTCGACGTGTCCAACGCCTGCCTCGGCGTGCTGAACGGTATCGTCGACGTGGCCAACCGCATCGAACTCGGCCAGTGCCGCGCCGGGCTAGTCGTGTCGTGCGAGACGGCCCGCGAGATCAACGAGATCATGATCGCCAAGATGCTGGCGCTACCGGACATGGAGACGTTCAAGTCGGCGCTGGCGACGCTTACCGGCGGCAGCGGGGCGGCGGCCGTGCTGGTGACCGACGGCTCGTTCGCGGCCCGGCGGCGTCGCCGGCTGATCGGCGGTGCTACTCAGACCGCGCCGCAGCACTTCGGCCTGTGCCGCTGGGGCCTGGAATCGCTCGATGCGGTCGTCCACAAGGTCGTGCAGTCGGACGTGTCGCAGCGCATCCTGTCGGGTGGCTACGGGTTGAAGAGCTGCGTGATTCCGTTCACGGCCACGGATGCCAGTAGCGTCTTGAAGTTCGGCGTGGACCTCGGCATGCGGACGTGGGGCATGTTCCGCGACCGGCTCGGCTGGGCGGCCGACAGCGTGGACAAGGTGATCTGTCACCAGGTCGGGGCGGGCCACCGCGAGGCGATCCTGAAGTCCCTGGGCATCCCGGCCGACCGCGACTTCTCGACGTTCCCCTTCCTGGGCAACATGGGCACGGTGTCGCTGCCCTTGACGGCGGCAGTCGCGGAGGAGCGCGAGTTCCTGAAGCCCGGCGACCGCGTCGGTTTCCTCGGCATCGGCAGCGGCCTGAACTGCCTGATGCTCGGGGTACAATACTGACGGCCGAGGAACGCCGCAAATAGGAGGCAGAGTCATGATCGATACGTTGGAGTTGCCGACACAGTTGGTCGAGCGAGTCCGTCACTTCGCAGCGGCCGCCGGCACAACGCCCGCGGAGTGGCTCGACCAAGTCGTGCCGCCGTTGCCGAAGCCGTCGGCGGCCGAATCGGAAGGCGAGCCGAAGAGGACGCTCCGCGACCGCATGAAAGGTTTGATCGGCGGCTTCCACGGGCCGCGACTCGAGGACCTCCCCGACGACCCCAATGACCCATTCGGCAACTACCTCCTGCAAAAGAAGCGTGAAGGGCGACTGTGACCCTGTGCGACACCGGCCCGATCGTTGCGCTGATAAACGTCAACGACCCTCGCCACGCCGATTGCAACCAGGCGCTCTCCTCCTTGCCGGACGAGCCACTCGCTACGACTTGGCCGTGCCTGACGGAGGCTATGCACCTGCTGGATCGCATGGGTGGGTTCCGATTGCAGGACAGGTTTTGGGATTGGGTAGCAAGGTCGGCCCTCGAAATCCTGCCGGCCGACCCGGCCGATTGGCTGCGGCTGCGGCAACTCATGACGAAATACGCTACGGCACCGATGGACCTCGCTGACGCATCTCTCGTGGTCGCGGCCGAACGAATGAATTGTCGCACCATCTTCACGCTCGACCGCCACTTCTACGCCTACCTCATCAACGACCGGGACTACTTCACCGTTGTCCCCTGACCTTACCACCGCCGACTTCCCGTTCGCGGCCCACGCCTTCGACGTCCGGCCCGGCGTGCGGCTGCGCTACCTCGACGAGGGCACCGGCGACCCCGTCGTCATGGTCCACGGCAACCCGACGTGGTCGTACTACTACCGCCGCCTCGTCGCGCAACTCCGTGGCCGCTACCGCTGCGTCGTGCCGGATCACGTCGGCTGCGGCCGCTCCGACAAGCCGGACGATTCCGCTTACGACTACAGCCTCGCCAGCCGCGTTGACGACCTGACGCGGTTGCTCGACCACCTCGGCGTCCGCCAAAGCGTCACGCTCGTCGTTCACGACTGGGGCGGTACGATCGGCTGCGCCTGGGCGACACGCTTTCCCGAACGGGTCAAGCGGCTGGTCGTGCTGAACACCGGCGCATTCCACCTGCCGCCGGGTAAGCGGCTGCCGGCGTCCTTGTGGTGGGGCCGCAACACGGCTGCCGGGGCGCTGGCGATCCGCGGGGCGAACGCCTTTTGCCGGGCGGCGGCGCGCTGGTGCGTCACCCGCCGGCCGCGGGCACCCGCGGTGCGCAGGCAGTACCGCCCGCCCAACCCCGCGGGGGGCCACCCCCGCGCCCGCCGGCGGTTGGGGCCGTAGATCCCCCCGAAGCCGAGCGACCCCGGCTACGATATCGTGACGGCCACGCAAGACGGTTTGGCGAACCTGCGCGACAAGCCGATGCTCGTTTGCTGGGGGGCGCGCGACTTCGTGTTCGACGACTACTTCCTCGCGGAGTGGCAACGGCGCTTCCCGGCCGCGGAGGTCCACCGCTACGCCGACGCGGGGCACTACGTCCTCGAAGACGCCGCCGACGAGGTCGCCGCGGCGCTGGAGGCGTTCCTGGCGCGGACGGGGTGAACGCTTCTGCAAAGCGTCGCGAACCGGGTGACTCACGCAATCCGCGTCGGGGCCAGCTCCGTGTCGCGGTCCAGGTAGCGCGTGCCCCACAGCCAGAACAGGCCCGACAGGATCATCGGCGCGGCCAGCATCAACATGCCCGCACGCAGGCTGTCGCGTTCGTCCACCCAGCCGACCGCCGGCGGCGAGATCACGTCGCCGAACGTGTGGATCGCCAGGATGTTCAAAGCGAACGCGCTGGCACGAAGCGACGGCGGAGCCACGTTCGCCAGGGCCGTGTTCGCCGGCCCCGTGTTGAAGAACAGGAAGAACACCGCCAGGAACACGAACGCCCACCCCACCGGCAGCGGCGAGACGATCGCCAGCCAGTAGAATGGTACGCCGACGAGCATCCCGACCCCCGACACCGCGAAGTATGCCCCGCGCAGCCGTCGGCGACGCAGCCAGTCGGCCAGGTAGCCACCGGAGAGCGTCGCAACCAGGCCAGCCACGACCACGATGCCGCCGAATGCCGAGCTGACGCTGCCGAGCGATGCCGATTTCGCCGCCACCCGCGCCGCCTCGGCCAACTGTCCGCGGTAGCGGTACATCTCGTCCGGCGCCAGGTATTCGGCGAGGGCGGTCCGGAATGGCTCGACCGTGCGGAACTCGCCTTGCCTCTCCAGCGGTGCGAGACGGGCGATGATCGCCTCCGGCACGGGCGTCACGCCTGGCTCCTTCGGCTCGCGCATTCGGGAGATGGCGTCGGCGGTGATCGCGTAGGTGCCCTCGCGTTCGTAGAGGTAGGTCGGCATCCAGAGTGCGACGCCGCCGAAGGCGAACGTCATCGCCGTCATCGCCAGCGTGTTCAGGACGTAGGAGGGGATGTCGAACAGTACCGCGACATCGCGAGTGGTCGGCCGGTGGGCGATCGTGGCATCGGCCGCGCCGCGCGGCGGCTCGCGCATCCACAGGCACAACAGGCCGAGGATCAAGCCCGGCGGCACGACCCAGTAGAAGGCGTCTTGCCACGTAAAGTGATCGGCGACCAGTCCGCCGAACGCGAAGCCCAGGGCACTGCCGACGGGGATCGCCATGTAGAACCACGCCATGACGCCACCGCGGCGGTCGACCGGGAACAAGTCGGAGATCAGGCTGGGAGCGACCGGCCCGTACGCGCCCTCGCCGACGCCGATGAGCATCCGCGTCGCGAGCAGGACGGCGTAGGTCGTGGCCAGGCCGGTGCCGCCGCTGGCCAGGCTCCAGAGGATGACGCCCAGAGCGATGATCCGCCAGCGCGAGGTGCGGTCGCCGAGCCAGCCAAACAGCGGCGCGGTCACCGTGTAGGAGATGAGGAACGCCGACATGAGGTAGCCCTGCATGTCCTTGCCGACGTTGAACTGCTCGCCGATTTTGGGCAGCACGGCCGCCAGGATGTAGCGGTCGATGTAGTTGAACAGGTTGATGGCCAGCAACAGCGCCAGCGCGGTGCGCGGGTTGGTCATGGCGGTATCCACGGGCGGGCGGCGTATCATCGCCGGGAGTCAGGAGAAAGGGAAGGGCAACCGGGAGCGAAGCGTGACGCCGCGAGCCGAGTCGGCGAGGCGAACGATTCGAGCGCTCGCCT
>CAZNSL010000301.1:0-6923 GCA_964574975.1 uncultured Alcaligenaceae bacterium
ATACGTCGCGGAGGTTGATCGTCTGGACGTCGTAGCCCGTCAAGTAGATGTTGTGGGCAAATGTCGGCACGCCCAGATCGCTCCACACGGTGACGTGGGCGAGTACGGCAGTGGCCGAGGCGTTGTTGATCGAGAACAACGTGGTGACGCCGCTGGGGTTGTCCAGATCCACCTCGAAGTAGGGCAGGAGCAGTGTCGCGGCCGGCACCCGGTCGGTGACGCCGATGACGGCAAGAGCGGGGCGGGCGGCGGTGACGCCGACGATCAGGGCCGCGGCGACCGCAAGGCGGAGCGCCGATTGGTGCAGCATGTTCGTGAGCTTCATCATTCCACTCCGTTCCCCGGGGCGAGCATAGCGAGCAGTTCTCGGCATGAGCATCTCCATGGTTCGCTCGGGGTCAGAACCCGATAGCGGTATGGCTTGCAGCCGTTGCGGAGTCGAACTGCATTGCGGCGTAGCCGACGCTGAAGCGACCCGAGGCCGTATGGACCTGGGTGACCCATGCCTGGGCGGCGAGCGGATCCTCGGGCGGGTTGGCCCCGGCCAGCACGTTGGCCTGGTTCAGATCGAGGAATTGCCAGCCGAAGCTGAACGGGACCGGCAGGCCGGAGCCGCCGACGGCGGTCGTTCCGGCGGCCGCCGGGAAGGGCACCAAGGCGGGCTGAGGCGGCTGCGGGAAGAAGGGTGGCGGAACGAAGACGTCCGGGTGCTCGAGTTCGTCGAAGGTGACGATGGCTTCCTGGCTGAGCGGGTACCAGCTCGGGTGTCCCGGCGCCGCGGGGCAACTGAACGCCCCTTGGTTCACCTTGGGGTCGCGCCAGGCGATCAGCGTGGTTCCGCCGGTGAACGCCCCACCGTTCAAGTATCGCGTGGCAAACGTCGTCGCGAGCGGCTCGCGACGATCGATGGCGGTCCAGGCGACGTAACGGCCGTAGAATGTGTATTGACCCGCGACGGAGGTCTCGGGGTTCGTTTCGTCGGCCTCGATCGACACCAGCAGGTCGCCCTGGGCGGAGTTCTGGAGTGGATCGATGTAGTAGTAGTCGCCCCACAGGGCGTTCTGAGCCGTGGCGATGCCGCTACCACCGGCCCCGAAGTACCCCGCATCCCCTGGGCCGCTGGGCGAACACCCATTGACGGTGTCGACGGTGACGTAGCCGCGGGCGTGATTGTCGCCCAGCGCTTGTCCGCCGCACCCGCCGCTGAGCAGCGACGACGCATTCCCCGTGTGTGCGGCGCGCAGGCCGGTCACCGTGGAGGCGTCGAGGGCGGGAGGCGGCAGAAAGCCGGCGCAGGATGCGAAGTTGATGTCCTGGGAGAGGCTACCCTTTGGGCTGATCACATCGCTGGGATCCTGCCCAATACTCCCGGTCTGCGGCAGGTTCCCATTGAACACGTCGCGCAAGTTGATCGTCTGGACGTCGTAGCCGGTCAAGAACGTCTCGAACTGGACGGTGCGTACGCCGAGGTCGGTCCACAATGCGACCTTCGCCAGGATCGCCGTCCCCGACGCGTTGTTGATCGAGAACAACGTCGTCTTCCCGTTCGGGGAGCCGAGGTCGACCTCGAAGTACGGCAACAACAGCGTCGAGCCCGGCACGGGGTCGATGGTTCCGATGACGGCCCCGGCACGGCCCGGGATCACCAGCCACGTCAACAGCAGCGCCGCGATGGCGGTTTTCTTCATGTCGTTTCCTCTCTTCCCAGCCCGACTCGGGCGTTGCCTTTGCAGTGGCCCCCGGAGCTCGAAGGGCAGACGTTTGCAGGGATTGGGGTGACGAAGCAAGAGACTTCGAAGACTGGGGCCCGGCGGTTTCGGCGACATTGCGGGGTGACGGGGGCCGATCAAGACCCCGCGCCCGTCGCTCGCCAGGCTCGAATGCTGCCCTCACCGGGGCATCCAGGTGAGGTCACTCCGCCGAAGCCGCCAGCCTCACCGGCGAACTCGACGATCACCTCGCCGGTGCCGTCGCGATCCAGGTCGCGGATCTCGGCGTGGCTGCCTCGGCAATCGGCGCTGGCGGGCGTCAGGCTCGAGCCCTCCATCGCCAGTCGACCGTGGCCGTCGTTGCGAAAGACCAGGGTTCGGCCGTCACCGGTGAGGGCCACCAGGTCCGGCGCTGGATCACGATCGATCGGTCCGGCGGCCAGGCCAGTGACCGCAAAGGAGCCCTCTTCGGCGAGCAGGGTTTGGCGAGTGAAGCCGCCCGAGCTGTCCTGGAACACCAGGTCGACGCCCGACATCCACACGCCGTCGTCGAAGGCCGCGAACCCCACCGCGAGATCGTCCCGGCCATCGAGATCGAAGTCGGCCACCGCGACGCTGCGGACGTACGAGCCGGGACGCAGGGCGTCGATCGGCACGGTTCGCCACGGGTCGCCGTCGGCGAGATACAGGATGGCTTTTTCGCCCCGGACCGATGTGCCGGTGACGAAGCCGCGGGTCCCATTGGCGAACGTCCCGAGGGCGATGTCGTCGCCGAAACTCGGCCCGCGGACCGGCGCGGTGCGCTTCTCCCAGCTCCCGTCGCCGCGATTGCGATAGAGAACCACGCCGTTGCTTGCCGAGACCGGCTTCGCGCCCGGGGTGAGCCCGCTCAATCGCGGTCCCTCGCCCACGGCGATCACGTCGACCCGGCCGTCCCCGTCCCAGTCGGTGGCGGCGAGCGCCTTGGATGAGAAGGCCGGTTTGCTCTTGTCGGTGGTAGCGTCCATGCCCGTGGCGAGCGGCGTGAACCCGCCGACGTCGCCGGCGTTCCCACGCAACGCGGTGATGCCGAGTAAGTGCATGCCGAGAGCCAGATCGGGCGCCCCGTCGCCGGTGAAGTCGGCGACGACCACGTCGCCGTAGTCATACGGCTGCGCGGGGAAACGCGCGTCGGCCCACCGCTGAAAACCCCCGTGGCCGTCGCCCAAGAAAATCAGCGGTGGTCCAGGCTGCTTGCGGGCCGGTCCGTGGACGAGGTCGAGATTGCCGTCGCCGTTCATGTCGGCGAGCGCGAAGCCCTCTCGCCACTGCCCGCTGCTCGGCAGGCCGCCACCGATCGGGGTGAACTCGAGCGTGTGGCTCTCGTTGGGCCGTACGGTGTCGCGCGCGACGATCGCGGCTTTCTCCTCCGGGGTGAGTTGATGGCGGGCTCGCACCGCCTCCGGATCGGGGGCGACCGGCTCGGTGTGGTAGATCTTGACCAGGAAATCCGTGTCGGTCTCGCCGTCGAGCTCGACCTCGAAGCCCCACACGGTGCGGATGCGGTCGGGCGACAGGCGTTGGTGCGGACGACTCTTCGGGTACGGGTCGACCCGATATTGGCGCCCCTGGGCGTCGGTCTTCCACTCGACCGACTTGGCGGCGTCGGGCGACACCGTCGCCGGTGCGGCAACCGCACTCGCCGGCACCGTCTTGCGCTCGGCAGCGCATCCCGCGATGCCCAGCGTCACGGCGCCGGTGAGCGTCGTAGCTCGGATGAGATGGCGCCATGCGGCGCGCTCGACGGAGATCCGCATCGGGGCCGACGGAGTTAGCCCCGTGGGGTCGATGTCGTCAACTCGTCGGCACTGGTCGCGGGGCGGAGCGACATGCTGATCGCCACGCTGGCCGCCACGGCGCTCGTCGGCCGGGCGGCTCGTCGGCCAGAGCCCTCGCGGGTCCGGGATCGTCGTCTAGGTCGCTAGCTGGGACGTTGCGCCGCCGCCGACCAGGCGCGTAGGTTGGACGGAATGAGACTCACTCGACCGCGCGTCGCGCTGGCCGTGGCGGTCGCGGTCCTGGCCAGCCTCCTCGCGAGCTGCCGGTCGAAGCCACGACGACCCAACGTGGTCGTGATCTTGGTCGATACGCTTCGCGTGGACCGGGTGGGGATGTTCGGCGGTGGGAGCAAGCTCACGCCGTTCCTCGACTCGCTCGCGCCGACCGGCTTCGTATTCGAGCGCGCCTACGCCCAGGCGCCGTGGACCAATCCGTCGATCGCTTCGCTCTTCACCGGCCGCTACCCGGCTCAGCACGGCGTCGTGACCTTCAGCGCGGCCCTCGGCCCTGGCGAGCAGACTCTGGCGGAGAGCCTCTCCGCCGAGGGCTATGCGACCGGCGCCTTCATCGCCAACGGGTTGGTCTCCAAGAACCTCGGGTTCGACCAAGGGTTCGAGCGCTTCGACGCATATTGGGCCAAGCCGAAGACCGTCAAGGATCAGTGGTCGATGAAGCCGCGCGCGAACGAGGTCAATGCTCACGCGCTCGAGTGGCTCGACGCGGAGCGCAAGGCCGGCGATCGCCCCTTCTTCCTCTACCTGCACTACTTCGAGCCGCACCCGCCGTTCACCCCGCCGGAGTCCGCCCTGAAGGTCACCTTCGGGGATCGGCCAGTGCCGGCACTCGACGTGATCAGCGCATCGATCGGGTTCCTGCCCTTCTTGAAGAAGGACGACCCGGTGGTTCGCGACTTCATCGCCACCTACGATGCCGAGGTCCTCAGCGTCGATCAACAAATCGAGGCGCTCTTCGGTCAGCTCGCGGCGCGCGGGCTGCTCGACGACACCATCTTCGTGTTCACGGCCGACCACGGCGAAGAGTTGCTCGATCACGGCGGCGCCGGGCACGGCCGCAGTCTGTACGAGGAGCTGATCCACGTTCCGCTCTTCATCCGCTGGCCGCGCGGGGTGACCACCGGGCGCAGTGATCGGGCGGTCCAGCTCGTGGACGTGGCGCCGACCGTTCTCGATCTGCTCGGACGCCCGCTCTCGGCGGCCTTCGCAGGAAGCTCACGAGCCGCACTGCTGCGCGCTGCGCCGACCACCGAGACTCCGCGAGGGAGCGCCTCGCCGGAACTGGCATTCAGCGACATCGCTGCCCTGCGTGATCCCGCCAAGCCGTCGAAGACGGGGCATCGCTTCGCCGTCGTCGATGGGGCGCGCAAGACGATCGAGCGCGACGACCCGCCGACGCTGTTCTTCGACCTCGCCACGGATCCTGGCGAAACCCAGCCCACGGCGCTGGACGAGGCCACACGCGCGGAGTTGGCTGCGGCTGCCGCTGGTTTTCGTCGAGATTTCGCGCACCAAGCGGCCCCGGCGCCCCCGCCGGTCGACGCGGAGACGCGCGCCAAGATGAAGGCGCTGGGCTACGCCGAGTAGCCGGCGGGTGCCCGGCTGGCGCGGTGGGATCGCGCCGTCAGATCGGACCTTGCCCCGCGTCGGGCCCTGCATCTCGATGTCGCGCGAGCAGATCGTCGACCTCGAACCAGGGGATCTGGCTGGCCGCCCAGACGTGGTAGGTGGGCCGGATGGCACGCGGATCGTCGAGGCAGGCGATCGGGACGTCGATGGTGCTCGGAGTCGGGCCCGCGGAGCGGAAGCCGAGCGGCGTGCCGCAGGATCCGCAGAAGGTCCTGATGCCGTGTTGTGACGAGGCACGCTCGACGGGGCGGGTGGCCGTCAAGACGAGTTCAGCCGTGCGGATCGTCGCCCAGGCCACCACCGGGGCTCCATGGGCGCGCTGACAGAGGCGACAATGGCAATAGCCCGCGTCGACGGGCGGCTCGCTCGTGATCGTCTTCGACCTCGAGATCGAGGGCACGCGCGCCACTGGTCGCAGCTCGCTCGGTCGCCGCCTGGAGCAGGCGTCGCCCGATCCCCAATGAGCGCATTCCGGGCTCCACGTACAGCTCGTCGAGCCAAACTCCGCGCCCGCCGTGTTCGAGCACCCACAGGAACGACAGCAGGGCTACTCCCGCGACGCGCGAGGCTCGCGTCTCGCCGTCCAGGACCTCGGCGACGAGGATTGCCCCACGCTCCGGGTGAGCGAGGATGCCACTCACCGTGGCCGCGACCCGTCCGTCGTCGGTCGCGATCGAGTGCTCGCGGAGCTGGGCCTCGAGGAGTTCCGCGATCGCCGCACGGTCCGCGTCGGCCGCGGCGCGGACCCTGACGTCGTGTTCCGTGGCGCTCATCGCTGCAGGCGTGCCAGGACGTTGCCTCGCGGCGCGCGCGCCGCGAGTTCTTCGCCGATCGCCTTGGCACGCACGATCGCATCACGGCGCAGCGCGAGCTTGGTCGTCGCGTAGGCTGCCAGGTCGAGGCGCTCCAGCTCCCGAGCGCGGGCCACGGCGCGCTCCACCACCTGCTCGAGCGCGAGCTGCCGCGATGTCTCCGACGCACTTTCCCCAGGGTGCGGCACTGCGATCAGCTCGCTCACCAGCCCGGCGCGCGCCGCGTCCCGCGCCAGCCAGCGCCTGCCGTGCAGGAGCATTTCGACGCGGGCCGTCGTGGGGAGGGCTTCGATCGCGACGGCGAGGGTCGGGCCGAAGAGCGGGATGCCGGCCTCGATCTCGTTCAATCCGTAAAGCGCGCGCTCGTCGTCGAGTGCGATCCGGAGATCGGCGGCGCAGTAAAGTAAGAAGCCGCCTGCCAAGGCGTGCCCGGCCGATGCCGCGACGACGGGCTTGGGAAACAAGAAGAGCCTCTCCACCAGCGCGACGAAGCCGAGGCTCGCCGCGCGCATCTCCTCCGCGGGTAGGGTCGGCAGGAGCTTGAGATCCAAGCCGGCCGAGAAGAAGCCCGGACGTCCCGCGAGCACCAGCGCGCGCGCACCACCGGTCTCGACCTCGTCCAGCCGCTGCTCGAGCGAGGTGAGAAGACTGGGCCCGATCGCATTCGCCTTGCCGTCATCGAGACGGATCACGGCGATGTCGCCGTCCTGTGCGAGCGTCAGCATGGCCGGCAATGCCTCAGCGCCGATAGCGTCGCCAGAGGGCGTGGCGACGGCGCTCCAGTGCGTCGGCTCGCTCGCTCGGGGGCACGCGCTCGTCCGTCTTGGCGAGCGCTACGTAGTCGTTAATGCCGGCCTCGAACGCGTCGAGGCACTCGGTGAGCTCCGGGCTCTGCCCTTCGGCGATGAGGTCGGCGAGGTAAGCCGCGCCCTGCGCGCGCC
>CAZNSL010000302.1:0-6188 GCA_964574975.1 uncultured Alcaligenaceae bacterium
GTCGGTGTGCCGGCCGGCCTCGACCAACAGGTCGCCAAGGTCGAGGGCAAACTTCGGTTCGTCGGGGAACTGCTTGATGGCCGCGCGGTAGATCGGCTCGGCTGCCTCGTCGTCGCCGTCAACGGCCTTCAGGCTCAGCTCCCACAGCCGGCGGCTGTGTGGTGCTTCCGCCCGCGCCGCCTTGAGGACTCGCGCAGCTTCATCGGGCCGCTTGGCTGCCAAGTACAGGCTTCCGAGCGCCGCGGCCGTCGGCACGTCGTTCGGCGACACGTTCAGCACCTCCTGGAGCAGCGGAGCGTCACCGAGGTCGGTCGTCTCCGTCAGCGACACAGCTGACCGGCTCGCGGCCTGGAGCGATTCGACGAACTCCTGGAACGCTGCGAAGTCGCGTGGCTCGACCCGCGGCTGACTCACGATCGTGACCGACTCGAATTCCAGTCGGCGCGGCGCATGCTTGGCCAACGTCACCGTCAGTCGGAACGACCCCCACGGTGACTCGACGGACTGCGACACTGGCACTTTGTCGAAGCGGAAAACGGGCGGCAATGTCACGACGAACTTGCAGCGCGACTCGAATGGCGCTCCGAGGTCGAGCGCCGCTTTGCGCTCGTCGTTGACGGTCACGCCCAGCACCAGTTGCCAGAGTGCCGGATCGGCGAGAACGGCCGTGAGCGAGTCGCCAACGAACATGTCCGACACCGCGAACTTCGCCCTCGCGGTCATCGGCTTATCCGGGTCGTCGAGAGCATCGATCGTCAGGCCGAGTAACTTCGCTTTGCCGAAGGCATCCTGCAAATCGTTGGCCGCCGTCCGCCGCCGCTCGCCGACCGGTGTGTCGACCGCCTCCTCGCGCTTGGTCCAGGCAGCGATGCCGTGCGCCGAGATGACGCGCTCGCCGCGCGCTGAGCCATCCGTCGCCACCTTGAGCGTTATGGCCTGCTCGGTGCGCGAGTCGGCCGGCACGGCCTTCGGTGTGCGGGTGCGGCGCAGGCGAGTACCGTCGATGACGTAACACTCGCGGTCGCGGTCGTCGCGCGGCAACACGTCCCACCCGAGGTTGGTAGCCGTGGTGTCGATCCAGTGGTCGGTACCGTCGATGGTGGCGACGGCAATGGCGTGAGTGCCCCACGGACTGGGCACCGCGTCGATCACCTGTCCGTCGCCGCGGACGCCGAGCGTCGCCAGTCCGGCCTCGATCCCCACTTCGCGCAACATCACTGCGAGCAGGTGCGCCGTGTCCTTGCAGTCGCCGAAGCGCTCGCGGATCACGGCCGACGGCGAGTGTGGCGTGTAGTCGTGCTTCTCGCCGCTCGATAGGTAGCGCACCGTTCTGCGGACGTACTGCGTCAGTGCCCGTGCCTTGTCGGCTGGTGTCGTCAGTCCGCGAGTCGCGTCTGCGACGATCCGTTTGATCTCCGGTGTGCAAGAGCAGCGGTCGGCCGTCAGCGCCTTTTCCCAGGCCAGAACCTCGTCCCAGGTCTTGAAGGTCGAAACGGCGACTTGCACGATCAGTTCGTCGGTTGGAGGTAGCCGATCGCCCTTGGGTGGCGGCTGACGGTCGCTGGCCCACCACTTGTATACGCGCTCGTCGCCCTCCTCGATTACGGTCGGGTCTACGTTGCCGTTGATGGTGGCATAGGACAGGTGCCTGGCTTTCGGCACGCGCACAGTGAACTCGTCGCGGGCCACCGGATACTTGTCACTGCCGAGCATGTAGCGGGCGAACCAGTGCCCCTGGAACTCCGGTGGCTTGCCGCGAGTCGTCCAGTGGATTTCGATGGCGTCGCCAACCGCAAGGCCGGGGAAGCTGATGACCACTTGCTTGCTGGTGTCGTACACCTGATGGTCGGTGTTCACGTCGCGGACGTGGACGTTGTGCGGCGCGACCGACTCGACGCCTCCGCCAACCTTGTGGACGCGGGCCTCGTGGAGCGTCACCTTTTCGTAGGCCGGGTTGAAGGTGATGGTGCGGTACTCGGCTAACTGGTCGATGCCCTTGCGGCCATTCATGCGAATGACTTCCTGCACAGTCGATTCGACCGTGCCGTCGGTCGCGAGACGCTGGGTCGTGCCGGAGAAGAGGATGCACGCCGGAGCATCGGCGAGGAATTCGGCCGGCACTCGCTTGAGTAAGGCCGGGTCGTACTGGTAGGCGGCTGCCCGTGCCGCGGGGCCGCGCGCGACCGGCCACGGCTTTGTGTCGGCGGAGGCCGGGCCGGCGACGAACAGCAGGGCGAAGATACCGACGGGGAGGGGAAAACGGAGCCGCATCGCGAGGCACTCCGGCAAAGGACCGAGAGAAGTGGTTCGAGGGAATTGTCTCTTGGGCGGCGGTGGCGTGCAAGGCCAGTCGCCCTACGCCAAGAGTTCTTGGACGACCCGGCCACTCACATCCGTGAGCCGGTAGTCGCGACCGGCGTGGCGGTAGGTCAACCGCTCGTGGTCGAAGCCGAGCAGGTGCAGGATGGTTGCGTGGAAGTCATGGACGTGGACTTCGTCGACCGCGACCTTGGCCCCGTAGTCGTCGCTCTCGCCGTGGACGATGCCGCCCTTGACGCCGCCGCCGGCCAGCCACGCCGAGTATACGCTCGCCTGGTGGCTTCGGCCCTTCGGCCCATCGGTTGTCGGTGTCCGACCGAACTCGCTCGTCCACACAACCAGAGTCTCGTCGAGCATGCCGCGGGCTTTCAGGTCGGTTAGAAGTGCAGCGATGGGACGATCGACGTTCTTCGCCAAGCGCGCGTGATCGGCGATGTTAGCGTGGGCGTCCCAGTTGTTCGATGCTCCCTGGTCGATCAGTTCGATGAAGCGCACGCCGCGCTCGGCCATCCGACGGGCCACGAGGCACTGCCAGGCAAAGCCGTCGGCGCTGCCGTGCTTCAGTCCGTAGAGTTCATGTGTTGCGTCCGACTCCTTCGACAGGTCCAGGACCTCCGGCATCTCGCGCTGCATGCCAAACGCCGTCTCGAACGACTTCACTCGTGCGGCCAGAGCAGGGTCGGCCGGCCGCGACGCACCGAATTTGCGGTTGAGTCGCTCGAGCAGGCCGAGTTCGAGTTCCTGCATTCGTGCGCTGGGGGACCGCCGCACGATGTCCGGCACCGGCTCGGCTCCAGCGAGGACGCGCGTGCCCTGGTGGCAACCGGGCAGGAAGTCCGACGACCACACTTGACTCCCCGCATATGGCATTTTCGGCGCAAGGACGACGAACGACGGCAGGTTCTGGTTGACCGTGCCGAGTCCGAAGCTGACCCACGAACCGAGGCTCGGCCGCGCGACGCTGACGGAGCCGGTGTGAACGCCGAGAGTCGCCTGGAAGTGGTCGTTGTGGTCGCCGCGCATCGAGCGGATCACGCAGATGTCGTTCATCCGTTCGCGTAGGTGCGGGAACAGATCGCTGACCTGGGTGCCGCAACCGGGAGCGCGGCGGAACTCCCACTTCGGCCCGAGCAGCGTGCTGCCGCCACGCTTCTTTCCGGCGTCGGCAACCAGCCTCGGCTTTGGGTCGAAAGTATCGAGGTGCGAGACGCCGCCGGGCATGTATAGGACGATGACGCGCTTGGCCTTACCGGGGAAGTGGCCGGGCCGCGGGGCGAGTGTGTCGCCGCGGGCCGCGTCCTCCGCCAGCAGGCGCGAGACGATGCCCGGCATCAGCAGCGAACCGCCGACGAGCGATTGGACGACATGGCGGCGCGTCAGAGAACCGGACATCAATTCGTACCCTCAACGCCAATACTCAATCACTCCACGAACGCGAACTCGTTCGACGCCAGAAGCACCCGCGCGTAGCTGGCCCACGCCTCGGTCTCCGGGCGGCTCGCGTCGGCGAGTGCTCGGCGACACTCGGTCAGGTATGCCAGACCCACGTTCACTTCGTCGGGCGACGCCGGCCGAGCGAACGCAGCGCGGTATGCCAGGTCGATTCGCGTCTCGTCCCGACTGGCCGCAGTGGCGAGCGATGCGGCCCACGCCGCCGCCTGTTCGTGCGCGAACGATCCATTCATGTGGAACAGCGCCTGGAGGGGACTCGTACTGACGGGCCGTACGGCCGTGGTCGCATTCGGGTCGGCACCGTCGAACACGTCGAGGAACGGGTTCTTGCGCCAGCGCTGTTGCATCAAGTACAGCCCGCGATGGTTCGACGGGTAGCTTGCTACGAACGGAGCGTGCTGGGTGTACTTGAACGTGTGATCCGGCGGGAAGGGGTGCCGACCCGACGGACCGCGTTCGAGCGTCCCGGCGACGAACAGGAGCGAGTCGCGCAACTCCTCGGCCGATAGTCGCCGGCGAGCGAACCGCGACACGCGCTCGTTGGCCGGGTCATCGGCCGCGCCGCCGACGGACGCCATTTGGTAGGCCCGCGAGAGGAGCAGCATTCGCAGCAAGGACTTCACCGACCACCCTCCGGCCACGAAACGCGACGTGAGATAGTCGAGCAGTTCCGGGTGTGACGGCGGCTTGCCGCGGGCACCGAAGTTGTTGGGCGTTGCCACCAGCCCGCGGCCGAACGTGTATTGCCAGACGCGGTTGACGATAACGCGAGCGGTTACCGGCGTCCGCACCGGGTCGGTGAGCCAGTCGGCCAACTCGCGCCGACCACTGCCTCCTGCCGGGGTGACCTTCGGCCCGCCGAAGACCTGCAAGTAGCCGCGGGCGACGACTGCACCGAGCGACTTCGGGTCGCCCTTCAGTTGCACGCGGGCATCGGCCGGCTTGCCCTCGGTCACGCCGTAGGCGCGCTCGACGGCCGGCGGGTGACGTCGCAATTCGTCCTGCTTTTTGCGGGTGGCCTTCATCTCGGCCTCGACGAGTTTCACCGTCCGCTCGCCCTCGGCGAAGGTGCCGCCGGCCGCTACCTTCGCCGACAGATTGCGCTTCTCCACTTGCAGTGCCTCGAACCGCCGCGACAGAGCGAAGAGTTCGTCCTCGTAGGCGGTGAGGGCCTTCTGGTCGTCGGCGGAACCGAGGGCAACGAAGCCGCGCGGCGTGGCGAACAGTTCGGTGCCGGGGAACGAGAATCGAGTGCTATTGAGGATGCCATAGAGGGCGTAGTAGTCGGCCGCAGGCACCGGATCGTACTTGTGGTCGTGGCAACGTGCGCAGCCGAGCGACAGGCCCAGGACCACCTTGCCGAGGTTGTCGATTGCGTCTTCGAGTGTCAGATGGTGTTCGGAGTTGGCCGAGCCGAAGCGCCGGGCAGTAGCGAGGTAGCCGGTGGCGATCAGGTTCTCGCGCTGCTCGCGATCGGACGACGCCGGCAACAGGTCGCCGGCCACCTGCTCGCGGACGAAGCGGTCGTAGGGCTTGTCGGCGTTGAAGCTGGCGACGACGTAATCGCGGTACAACCGAGCGGTCGGCACCGGGAAGTCGGAGTTGCAGCCGCTGGTATCGGCGTAGCGTGCCAGGTCGAGCCAATGTCGGCCCCAGTGTTCGCCATAGGCCTGCGAATCGAGAAGCCGGTCGATCACCTTGGCGAAGGCGTCGGGTGACGAGTCCGCGTTGAAAGTCTCAACCTCGGTCGTCGTCGGCGGCAGGCCCGTGACGCCGTAGGTGGCACGTCGAATGAGCGTATGGCGGTCGGCCGGGCCGGCGGGCACTACGCTAGCCGTTTCCAGCGGCGCGAGAATGAAGCAGTCCACCGGCGTCAGAGGCCAGTCCGTGTCGCGCACGGTCGGCACGGCAGGCGACGTTAGCGGACGGAAAGCCCAGTGCGATTTCGCGGTGGCTACGTCCACGGCCGGCGGTGCGTCGCCACCGGTTCGCGGGTCGGGAGCGCCCATTGCCACCCACTCGGCGAGGCTGGCGATCTGGTCTTTGGTCAGCCGGTCCTCCGGCGGCATCTTTAGCGTATCGGTGTGTCGCACTGCCTGGACGAGCAAGCTCTTGTCCGGATGACCTGGGACGATGGCCGGCCCTGTGTCGCCGCCCTTGAGCAGTCCAGCGCGAGTGTCGAGTCGTAGGCCGCCGCGTGCTTTCTTCGCCTGGTCGCTATGGCAGGTGTAGCACTGGGTCACAAGTACCGGGCGGATGTGTTTTTCGAAGAAAGTGGTGCCGTCGTCGGCCAGGACGCCGTTCGTCGCTACGACGGCCAAGAGCGCGGCAATACCGATTCGGCGGGGTGTGCGGCACGTGGTCATGTCGGGTCGCTAACGGCCGGGCGGGGCGGAGGCGGGATGAGGAAATGCTAC
>CAZNSL010000302.1:6198-6923 GCA_964574975.1 uncultured Alcaligenaceae bacterium
CGCGCCCCGCTGCGCGAGCGGCGGGGCGCGGCATAGGCATCAGTCCTGGAACTTGTCGTGGCAGGCCTTACAGCTCTTGCCGATCTTCGTCATGGCTGCGTCGCAGTCCTTCTTGTTCTTCTTTTCCGCGGCTTCGTGCAGGGCTTTGACGTTGTCGGCGTACTCTTTGGCGAGTTTCTCCCACTCTTTCTCGTCGCCCTTCGGAGCCTTGTTCTTACCGAGGGACTCGGCGAACTCTTTGTACTCCTTCGTCTTCTTAGTCACGTCGTCCCACTTGGGAGAAGCGGCCTTGAAATCCGTCTTCAGAGAGTTGTGAAGCGCGTCCTTGCCTTTGTTGACCTTCTTCATGATGTCCTTGATCGTCGGAGTTGCGTCTTTCTTTTTATCTTTGGACTTCTTCTCCTGGGCGAACGCGCCACGCTGGGCCGGCCCGGCCACAAGCACGAGAGAGAGGGCCAACGCCCCCAGCAGCCACGTCTTCATCCGTCAATCCTCTGGTTGTTGGTGGTTTGCCGGCCGCGTGGTCCGGCGTGCTTCGAATCACAGTAGGTTGGACGCCCGCCCGCGGCCGGCTATTCGGCGGGGTGGTTGGGAGGTCGCTACGCCAGTGCGGTACAGGTTTAACGGGATGGGGATGGGAAGTCAATCGTCCAGTGCGAGAATTGGGTTCGCGACGTTACGGAGCAGCGTAATGCTTCACCGTAACGTCGCGAACCGAAAGCGAT
>CAZNSL010000303.1:0-1158 GCA_964574975.1 uncultured Alcaligenaceae bacterium
GCGACACGGCCCGCGCGTCGAGCAGCGGCACGACCGACCGATCGATCCGCTCTGGCTTGGCGATCGTCCCGAATCGTCGCACGACGATTCCCTCGCGGTCGATCAGGAACTTGGTGAAGTTCCACTTGATCGACCGAGTGCCGAGCAGCCCGGCCTTTGCGGCCATCAGCCAGCGGTAGAGCGGGTGGGCGTCCCGGCCGTTGACGCACACCTTGGCGAACATCGGAAAGGTGACGCCGAACCGGGCCACGCAGCCCTTCTTGATCGCCGCTTCGTCGCCCGGTTCCTGGTGAGCGAACTGATCGCAAGGGAAGCCGAGGACGGCGAAGCCGCGGTCGCCGTGGGTGCGGTAGAGGCTTTCGAGGCCGGCGTACTGCGGCGTGAACCCGCAACGGCTGGCGACGTTGACGATCAGCAGTACCCGACCGCGATAGCAGTCGAGCGTCGTCGTCTCGCCGTCGATGGTGGTGACCGGGATATCGTAGAGCGTGGCTGTCGCGGTCGTCATGCCCTTAGTGTTGCCGGATCGACGGGGCCGAGTCAAGGAGGCGGAACGACGATCCCGGACCCGCCGCGGATTCATAGATTTGCTAATGACCTGGTGCCTCGCAGAGACGACGACGGGGGAAACTGTCGATGGCCTTCGGAAACTGGCCCACCCGCCGCGCCTTCCTCGCCGACACCGGCATGGGCTTCACCGGCCTCGCCCTTGGGGCCATGCTGGCCCGCGACGGCGTCCTCCGCGCCGATACAACGACACTGCCGGACGGTAAGCCGCACTTCGCTCCGAAGGCCAAGAGCGTCATCTGGCTGTTCATGGTCGGCGGGGTTAGCCACGTCGAGGGTTTCGACCCGAAGCCGGCCCTCAACCAATACGCCGGCAAGACCATCGCCGAGACGCCGTTCAAGGCCGTCCTCAAATCGCCCTTCCTCAATCGGAACCTCCGCGAGTTCGTGCCGGGGCAGCACAAGGTTCAACCGAAAGTCTACCCGATGCAGATCGGCTTCAAGCGCCACGGCCAGTGCGGGCTGGCCGTTGGCGACTGGTGGCCGCACGTCGCCGCCAAGGCCGACGACATCGCTGTAGTGCGGTCGATGTGGACCACCGACAACGACCACGGCGCACAGCTTCAGTTCCACACCGGCCGGCACGCCATC
>CAZNSL010000303.1:1168-6904 GCA_964574975.1 uncultured Alcaligenaceae bacterium
GGCTCGCTCAACGACAACCTGCCGCAGTTCGTCGTCCTCGGCACGCCGCTGGCCGACTGCTGCGGCGGCGTCAAGGGCCACGGCGCGCACTACCTCGGCCCGGAACACGACGGCGTCCGCCTCGCCGTGGACCCGAAGGCCCCGCTGCCGTTCGCCGCGCCGCCAGCCGGTCGCTCGCCCGCGGCTCAGGCAGCCGAGTTCGAGTTGCTCGCGAAGTTGCACCATCACGCGGCCGTCGAGTACCCCGGCGATCCGCAACTGCGGGCGCGGGTCAAGTCGTACGAGCTGGCGTTCCGCATGCAGACCTCGATCCCGGAGGTCGTGCGTTTCGACGGCGAATCGGCCGAAACGCGGGCGCTCTACGGCCTCGACGACGCGGCGACCCGGCCGTTCGGCGAACAATGTCTGACGGCCCGGCGTTTGGTCGAGCGCGGTGTGCGCTTCGTGCAGGTGTTCCACGGCTCCAACGGCGGCGCGGGAGCGTGGGACGCCCACACCGGCCTGAAGGCGAACCATGCGAGCCTGTGCAAGCAAGTGGACAAGCCGATCGCCGGATTGCTCGCGGACCTGAAGCAGCGCGGGCTGATGGACGAAACCGTTGTGGTCTGGGGATCAGAGTTCGGCCGCACGCCGGGAGCGGAGAAGGGCGACGGCCGCGACCACCACCCCTACGGATTCTCGACGTGGCTGGCCGGTGCCGGTATTAAGGGTGGCGTCGTCCACGGCGCCACTACGTCACCGACCTGCACGCGACCGTATTGCACCTGTTGGGCCTCGATTCGCGGCGGCTAGAGGTGCCCGGCCGCAAGCGCCTCGAAATCGACCACGGGCAAGTCATCCGGCCGATCCTGGCGTGATGCTGACGAGGGCCGAAGGAGGTATCGCTATGCGAGTCGCGTCGTTCGGTTTGCTGTGCGTCTTGGCGTGTGCGGGCCGCGCTGAGCCGCTGACCCTGCGCGTGCTGTCCTACAACATCCACCACGGCGAAGGGACCGACGGCAATATCGACCTCGCCCGCATCGCTGGGGTCATCACAGCGACGAAGCCGGACGTGGTGGCCCTGCAAGAGGTCGACCGGAACACAACGCGCACTCGGAAGGTCGATCAGGCGGCCGAGCTGGCACGGCTGACCGGGCTGACGGTGGAATTCGGCAAGGCCATCGACCTCCAGGGCGGCGAATATGGCCAGGCGATCCTCTCGCGGCATCCGATCCGTGCGTTCAAGGTCCACCCGCTGCCGGGCAAACCGGGGCAAGAGGCCAGGATCGCCATCGAGGCACGCATTGAGTTCGGCGGCGGGCGACCGCCGCTGACGTTCGTCGGCACGCACTTTCAGCACAACGACGCCGCGACGCGAGCGGAGCAAGCAGCCAAGGTTAACGCCTTGTTCGGCGACGCCAGCGGACCGACCGTCCTGGCCGGCGACCTGAACGCCACGCCAGATAGCCCACCCATCACCGCTTTGGCCGCGAAGTGGTCGCTGTGT
Source organism: uncultured Alcaligenaceae bacterium (assembly GCA_964574975.1). Taxonomy (GTDB): domain Bacteria; phylum Planctomycetota; class Planctomycetia; order Gemmatales; family Gemmataceae; genus JAXMAS01. The sequence continues at coordinate 2,655 of CAZNSL010000303.1, forward strand.
TCGGGGAAGGGCCTCTTCACGTTTCCCGCCGATGGGCCACGGCGTCAGATCGACTACATCCTCTACCGGCCGGCGAATCGGTTCCGCGCGACCGAGGTCCGCGCGATCGACGAGAAAGTCGCGTCGGACCACCGACCCATCCTGGCCGTCCTGGAGCTGAACTAGGTCTTGCGAACTCGTCCTTACACTTCGGCCAACGGCGAGGACGTAGAACACCCGCCAACTCGGCGTGCGATCGTCGGGCCGCACCCTTGCGACCCCTTGCCCGCGACCGCAGAATAGACCCGTGGCCGACGAGCGCGTCAAAGTCGTCTCGATCATGAACTACCCGCTGGACCCGCGGTTCCGGCGGATGTGTCGCGCCTTCCTCGATTCGGCGATCGCCGGCGGAGCGGCGAGTATCACCATCCTCTACGAGGACCACGAACCCGTCATTGCGGCAGAGCATCGCCGCGCCGCCGACATCGAATTGCGCCGCGGCCATTCGTACGATGTCGGCCACCCGCACTTCAACTTGCGCTTCAAGCTGCCGAACCTGGCGGCTCTGGATTTCCCCTTCTTGTACCTCGATGCCGATACCTACACCCTCGGCGACCTGCACTATCTGTGGGAACGGCGGCACACCAAACCGTGGATCGGCATCGACCATCAATGGGTGCCGTCGGACGTGCGAACGCACCGGTCGACGTTCCTGAACTCCGGCGTGCAGGTCGTCGGCGACCCCGCGTTCTACGACCTCGACGCGATCCTCGCTGCCCAGAACGCGGCGGTGCCTCTGTCGCGGCACGCCGAGGTGCCGAAACGGACGATGTTCGCCACCCCGGGACAGGACCAAGCGGTCTTGTACCGCTACTTTCGTACGATCGGCTACGACTACACGCACCCGGAGATCGGCCCGGAGTGGAACAGTTGTGCCGGCGTTACCGAACTCTGGCGTGACGGCGGACGGTGGCACGGTCGGACGCGCGGGCTGGCGACCGACTACGACGTGCAGCTGGTTCACTACTGGTCGCAGTTCAAGCCATGGGCCATCGGCTGCCCGGTCTACGAGACGTATGTCGAGGACGCTTCTGCGAAGCGTCGCTAACCGGGTGCCAGCGTTCGCGGCGGCTTACCGTCGCTCGTGAACACGCGGACCACGCCCTCCTCGCCACCGGTAACGACGAGCGCACCGTCAGCACTGACGGCGATCGCGTATAGGTAGTCCTTGCCGGCGGCGTACGTCTTCTTCGGGCCGCCTCCGTCGACCGACCACGTCCGGGCGGTGCCGTCACCGCTCGCCGTCACCAGCGTACCCGTCTTGCCGACGAACGCCAGCCGCGTCACCTGCTTCGTGTGACCCTTGAGCGTGTGCAGTTGTTCGCCAGTGGCGTAGTCCCAAATCTTCACCACGTCGTCGGCCCCGCAACTCGCCAGCACTTTGCCGTCGGCCTTCCACGCCACGTCGAGGACGTGGGTCGCGTGACCCTCGAATGTCTTCAGGAGTTTGCCATCAGCGGCCGACCACACCTTCACGAGTTTGTCGGCCCCGCACGTCGCCAGCCGGGTGCCGTCCGGCGAGAACGCGACGCCGTACACCGCGTCGGTGTGCGCGCCCGGCTTGTCCAGCACCGGCTTGCCGTCTGCATCGAAGACCTTGACCTCGCCGTCCCCGCTGGCTTGGCCGCCGCCGGTCGCAAGGCGCTGACCATCCGGCGACCATGCGACAGTCAACACGCGGTCGGCGAAGCCTCCGAGCGTGAGCCGCACCTCGCCGGTAGCCACGTCGTACACGGTGACGGTGCGGAAGCCGGCGACGGCGATTCGCATGCCGTCCGGAGTGAACGCCAGCGCATCGACGATGGCCGCCTTCGGGTCGAGAGTTCGGACTACGGCCCCCGTGGCAACGTTGTAGAGGTACGCCGTTGCCCCACGGCCCGCCGCGATCAATCGCTTGTCCGGGCTGACGGCTACGGCCCGCACGGGATGCACCCGCGGCGGCAGCGGCTTGAGTTCGACCTTCGGCCGCGCGCGGGCGACCGTGGATCCGCGGGCACCCTGGTCGATCCAAAGCTTGACGAGCGCGAGTTCCTGCGGCGTGAGGTCGGTCTCGTCGGGTGGCGGCATGAACGGCTTGAGCGTGTGGCCGGCCATTTTCACGAGTCGGCTCTCGGCCGATTTGCCGGCGACGATAGCCGGCCCGCCCTTGCCGCCGGCGATCAGCCCCTCGTAGGTGCCCATGTCGTACTTGCCCTTGCGGACGGTGTCCGAGTGGCAGTGCAGGCACTTCTCCGCGAGAACCGGGGCAACTTCCTTCTCGTAGGAGACGGCGTCGGTGCGGCCGAGCGAGACGACGGTGATCGGCGGCCGCGCGTCCTTCGGGTCGGCGGCGGCGAGCAACAGTACGAGTGTCAGCGGCACGTCGGCAGCTCCACGCCCTTGCGGGTCATTTCGGAAGGATCGTCAACATGACCGGGTGCGGCAGCGATCCGGCGTTCGGCTGGGCGTTGGCGACCGACGCCACCGCGAGCGCAGTTCGGGCGCGGCGGGTGCGGGACATGGAAGACCTCTGACGTAGGCATCGGGTGGGAATTCGTAGCGGTGGGGCGACGCAAAGCGTTACTCGTCCTCGAAGGAGTCGGGTTCCGGTGGCGGCGGCGCGGCGAGTGCTTGACGGAACGCTTCAAGGTCGACGCACCGCATCGCAGCTTCGTGCAAGGCTTCGACGTGGTAGTCCTTCTTGATGGCCCGTACTGCGTCGCGGATGTCGTCCGGGACGGGGCCAAACCGTGCTTCCAGGGCGGCAAAAACGAACTTGTGCGTCCGCTCGGCAACGAACCGCCGTAGGATCGGGGATTCGATCATGGCTTCGCTCCCTCCGAGGATCGCAAGAACTCTGTCCTCATCATATCGCAATCCGGCGAGAACCGCCGTCACCACAATCAGGTTCTCGCGCTCCTCTGGCATCGCGTCGCGCTCGATGGCTTCGCGGCAGCGAGCTAATACCGGCTCCATCGGCCCGTCGATTTGCGTCAGCGGCACCCAGGGAATCAGCCAGACATCGCCGAAGGCAAACAGGTCCGTCGCCGGCACCGTCCACAGCTCGATGACCCGCCACGACGCCCGCCAACTCGCCAGTCCGCCAGGGCTGTGGATATCGACGTGGTCGGCGACGCGGACGTTCCCCTTCGGATGCAGCACGAACACCAGGACTTCCGGCAGTCGGCCGCGGTCGAGGTAAACCAGCGCGGCATCGCGCAGCAGTTGCTCCGGCACGCGGTTGTCCGGGTAGGTCGCGATTTCGATGACGAACAGGTCCGGTTCACTGTGGCCGGTGCGGCGCACTTCCAGTAACCCATCGGGCAGTTGCCGCGGCTGCACTACCTCCGGCGTCACCGCCCGCCACGAGGCGATGTCGGTCCAGCCGGCCAGGCGCACCAGCGAATCGCCGTGGTGTTCCAAGAGCCATTTGCTCGACCGGTCGTAGCGGAAGCGGGCCATGCGGCGGCGATTCTAACCGCATCGCCGCGGCGACGCCAGTCCGTGGCGTCGCTAGAATCACCCCATGAATTTCTCAACCCTCGCCATTGCTGGCCCAGCCGCCCCTGCCGGCTTCCCGCCGCTTGCCTACCTCCTGTTGGGATTGGCCATCGGCCTCATCGCCGGCCTACTTGCAGGACGGCAGCTCGCCCGCTCGGCCGTGGTCGCGCCGCCGAAGCCCGCGGAGCCGCCGAAGCCGTCGGGCGCGCCGTTGCGGTTGCTTGCTTTGCTCCAGCGCGAGGGTCGGCTACTCGATTTCCTCCTCGAAGACGTGCAACCCTACCAGGACGCCCAGATCGGCGCGGCGGTGCGCGACATCCACCGGAGCGCCCGCAAGGCACTCCAGGAACACCTGGTGCTGGAGCCGATCCTGCCCGGCGAGGAGGGGGCGCGGGTGACGGTACCGGCCGGCTTCGACCCGTCGGCCGTGCGGCTGACCGGCAACGTGACGGGCCAGCCGCCGTTCACCGGCACACTCCAGCACCACGGCTGGCGCGTCAAGGAGATCAAGCTCGCCCCACCGGCGGCCGGGCAGGATGAGTTCGTCGTGCAGCCGGCAGAGGTGGAGCTGTAGGGTGGGACGAGCTTGGCGAGTCCCACCGCGAAGGCTCAGCGGTTGAACATCCTGTAGGGTGGGACGAGCTTGGCGAGTCCCACCGCCGAGGCTCAGCGGTTGAACATCCGCGGTGGGGCGCCCCCCACACCGGGCCCCCCACGCCATGGTGGTAGGG
>CAZNSL010000304.1:0-6873 GCA_964574975.1 uncultured Alcaligenaceae bacterium
GCCGCTACCTCCGTGACGCGGCGGAAAGACTTCGGACATCAATAAGACACTCATCGAAGCCTCAGGGAGGGTCATGAGCAGTTGGGCGCTGGCGTCACGGCAACTTCCGCGACGCGAGGGAGAGTAACGTAGCCTTCAGGCGGGCCTTCAACATGCAGCCCTCCCGATCGACGCGGTTCGCAGGCTTTCGAGGGCGCGTCGGTATTCGAAACAGACCGCCGAAGTGTGAGCCGCCAAGCTAAAGTGCTTCTCGCAACGCCTCCGGCCTGCCTCGCCGAACCGCCGTCGCTCGCCGGCGTCGGCAATCAGTCGGCTCAGCGCCGACGCCAGATGCTCGGGCGACTTTGGCGGCACTAGCAAACCCGTCTCGCCATGGACGATCATCTCCGGAATACCGCCCGCGTCGCCACCGACCACCGGCAGGGCGTAGGCCATCGCCTCCAAAGTTGAGTTGCCGAGCGGCTCGACGTGGGATGGTACCGCGACCACATCCGACGCCAGCAACCATTCGCCGATGTTGCGCTGGAAGCCGACGAACCGCGCCGGGCAGTCCAACTCCGTCGCCAGCCGTTCCATCGTGGCCCGATAGGTGCCGCCGCCGACGTCGTCCCCGGCAATCACCAACTCAGCGGCCGCCCGCGTGTCCGGTCGGAGTAGCGCCCAGGCACGAATCAAGTCCGCGATGCCTTTGCGTTCGATGATTTGGCCTGCGAACGTCACGACGATCTGCCCGGCCGGCAGTCCCAGTCGCCGGCGGGCGTCGGCCTTCGCGGCAAATGTCGGCTCTGGCGGCAATGGGAGTCCATCGTAAACGACCGTCCGCGGCGCGGCCCGTAGCTTTGCCGAGTTCGCGCAATTCTCGTCCATGAGCGCCCGCGAAACGAACAGGTGTCGCTCGGCCCCGAACTTGTTGAGCCAATCGAGGGCGGTGCCGGGGAACGGGAAGCGGTGGTGGCAGACGCGCGGCACGTTCAGACCGCGGGCGGCGTCGGAGACGATCTGGTGGGTCGGCAGATCGTTATTGTGAATCACGTCTGGCCGCTCGCGCTCGAGCAGCCGCCGGAGGCCGCGGCGGGCCGACCAGTAGCGGAGCATGTGCCATTTGTCGGTGTAGTACATGGGCGTCACGGCGCAACGCAGGCCGACCGCCTCCATGCGGTCGAGGACCGGCCCCGAACGTCCCAGCAGGACGAGTACGTCGTGTCCGGCGTCGCGAAGGCCGACGGCGAGCCGCTCGGCGGCGATCTCGGCCCCGCCGACGAACGGGGCCATGGTAGTGAGGCAGACCTTCAGAGGCGGGACTGCGTTTGGATCGACATCGAGCGACATCGATTGTCTGTGCCTTTTAAAAGTGAACGCCATGTCGATCTACTACCAAGTGACACGACGCAAGTGATTACAAGACGACCACGCCCAATTGTTTTCTCCGGCGCTATAAGTTCAAGAGCGCGCACGCCGCGTCGACGGAGGGCCGAACGATTCGCTTGACCCAATCGTGCGGGAGTCCGGCGTTGACGAACATGCCCAGCTCGCGGTAGGTACGAACCATCCAATACGTCATGACGCCCATCGGCCAGTCGGCACCCGGGTGGACGACTTCAAAGGCGCGACGCGACTCGTCCTCTCCCTGCCGCGCCCGAAACGTTGACTCGCTCCAGGCCCGCGGATTGCGAAGCGGGTTTTCATCATCGTACCAGAGGAGTTTCAGGACATCGTAACCAGGGTGGTTGACGACACGGCTCCATTCCCAATCAATCAGTTGGATTTCGGGCCCGGCGACGACCACGTTGTTCGGCGTACAATCGCCGTGCATGAGTATTCGGATGCCGTGCCAATGCTTGTCTAGGTAGCTGGCGACCCGGCGTAACCCATCCATCGCGGCCGCATCGCCGACCTTTTCCTCGACGGGAATCAGGTCTTCCAACAAGTCTGCGAGACCTTCGGCCTTCCAATTCAGACTTCGGCTGGCAGCGTGAAGTCGGCGGAGGGCATCCCAGACACGGGGCAGGCAAGCCGCCCGCTCCGGCGGGGAAAGCTTGTCCAGCGTCATTCCGGTTACCTTCCGCCGATCCGCCCAAACGTATCCGTCCCGCCCCTCCAAGCGCCAATCCGCAAGGGAAATTGGCATTTCTGGCTCCTGCCGCAGACCCTCGGCAAGGCCGGCAACGCGTTGAAGTTTGCTGACGGCTGCAGGTGAGAGTGCCACCTCGCGGATGCGGTCCTGTCGATTCATGTCGGTGTACCAGACCGACGCCTGATCGTGCTTGACGTACAGTTGTTCGATACCGCGCCCGATCGTGTTCCAGTCGTCGAACCAAGCCGGCTGACGTGGTTGGTGGTCACGGTGCGCGACAACGCCAACTGTAGGGACGAACCGACGAAAGAACGAAGGCGTCTCTACGATCCATTGCTTCCAGCGTTTGGTGATGCCGAGGTGGGACGCAGCCCCGTGGGCCCGTCTCGTTTGCGAAAGCGGACGAAGGATGTTGAAATTCCGGTAATCCGGAAGCGTTCCATAAATCGACGTGGCTCCGAAGCCGGCCGCCGCCATTAATTGCGCGTACCCGGCCGGGCCATAGGTGTAGGTCCGGTAAGGTTTCTTCCGCATTCGGCGGGTCCAGAGGTTCGCCAGGGTCCTCGGAAGCAGGCTGGCATACATTAGGTCGGCATGATCCTCAGGCCGGTCCAGGAAGTAGCGGAACCCCCAGCGATTCTCGATTCCCAGGTACAGCCAACCGCCCTCCTTGAGTATCCTCCGACACTGGCGCAGGAAGGCGGCCTGAATCTCGCCCGGTTCTCCGTCCGCCATCTCCGGAATCCATTCGAGAATGCCATTGAGTACGATCCCGTCGAAGCTCGCGTCCGGAAACTCGGAGACCGTCGCATGCGTCCCGCACAGAAGGGTGATGTTATCGTAGTTTAACTCGCGGTTCACCGCGCCGTGAACCATGAGGCGCTGATAACAAGCGTCCATTCCGACGACGTTGCCACAATTTCGGGCCAAGGAACGGGACAGGGCACCTAGGCCACATCCGACATCGAGGACAAGCGAGTCTCGGCGGATCGGACAAGCCGCCTGCCAGCCCGCCCGGCTCAAGTCGTAGATGTTGTCTCGGACGTATTGCGCCGCGTCGCGGTTCTTGGCGTAACGGTCCAGGACGTGTGCGACGCCCTGCGTCAGTGCCTCACGAAACTCGTCCTTTGCCGGCAGGTCGAGCCAGGCGTCGTAAACGAAGTCCTTAACGGGCAGCGATTGTATGATGCCATCCGGCGTCAGTTCCCAGCCCGATGCGGTTGAGAGTTCGGTCAGCATCGGAATGGATGGGCAAGCGGGAAGTGGGGCGGCAGCGGTACGGTGCATATTGGACCTTTGTTGAGTTCGTCATATCGGGCAACACTGTCTCGCAGTCCCGCGGGACTGATCGACGGTCGCTACTACGAGGCGGCTGCGGGCATCCGGAATCGTGCAAGGGCAGGCGTTTGGCATCTCCACCCTGCGAGATGGCTGAGTGCCGGCTCTCGTTGAGGTAACGTCAACGTAGCTTCATTTTGGGTCGAACTCACGGACTACCCGAGTTCGGCACCGCGAACGTCCGGACCGGAGCGTCGGGAGTACGCGACAACCCTGCCACCCGTGCGGCGGCGTAAATCTGTTTGAGTTCGCGGTAGATGACGGAAGGCTGGAACCGTGCCTCGACCCGTTCACGGGCTTGCCTTCCCAATTCCTGGCGAAGTTCCGCGTCACGAATTAAGTCGGACACGGCCGCAGTCAGCGCGTCCAAGTCCCCGGTTTCGACAACGCGGCCTGCATCCCCGACGACTTCTTCGACCGAACACGCGCGGTACGCGACGACCGGCTTGCGGCAGGCCATCGCCTCGCAGACGCTCATGCCGAATGACTCGTGTTCGCTAGTGCTGACGGCAACGTCAATGCCGTGAAAGAACGGCTCGACGGGTTCGAGATGGCCGAGCCAACGAACCGTACCCCTCTCGACAGCCGCCTCGATCCGGGGCAGGATGAAGTCGCGGTATGCCTCGTCCCCCTCGATCGGCCCTCCGGCCAAGACAAAGCACACATCGGGGGCTGTCGCGCGGATGCGCTCGGCCATGTCGAGAAAGTCCTCGACACGCTTTCCGGGCCGAAGGGCGCACGCCATGCCAACGACGATTTGCTCGGCTTGCACCTGCCACTCCCGGCGCACCAACCTACGTTGCTCACCGAGGTTCCCAAACCATTCGAGATCGACCCCCTCGGATAGAATGTGTTGACGTTCGCTCCGGACGGTTCTCCCTAAGGCAGGCTCGCATTCGCCGCGCATTTGCGGCGTACTCCACAGGAGAGCTTCAGGCTCGCGCCGCCGAAACGCCCACGATCCGAAACCCTGTTCGATCTTGCAGCGGATGTTGCACAGCACCGGCCGACGGGCGAACCGAGCCACAAGCGCGCCGAACGGGTAGATGTCGTGTTCGTTACAGTGAATGAGTTCCACCCCGCGACGGCGCGCCCATCGTGCGAGCCGCCAAACTTGCCAGAGGCTGTGGAACGGCTTCTTGCGGTTCGGCCAGGGCATTGGGTTTACCTGACAGGGTATCCCTTGTTCAGCCAGCCAATCAACGAATGCACCCTGTTGCTGCACGGCAACGCATGGCATTTGGCCGTCGCGGAGACTGGCCAACAGCCAACCCTGCAAAATGCGCGTTGAGCTGACCAGGTTGGGATTGTTCGTAAGGTAGAGGACGCGCATCGGCCGGTCAGTCTGCACAGAGTTTGACATCGTGACCAAATTCATTCGAGAAGACCCGTTAACCCCGATGCCCGAACCGGGAGGGGTGTCCACACTGACTTGAGCCACTCAACTTGAAGGCGCTGCCATGCGTCGACAGTCATCGTGTGGCTGTCGCGGATGCACTAGTGGCCACCACTTGGTCCGGAGTGTCGTCGCCAGACCGGAATGGCCGTGACACTCGCAACCGAGCCAACCAAGAAGTTTTCCAGCACCGCAGGCTCCACGGCCAGCAGGCCAACCCGCGGCGGAACATGGCCAGCGCCTCGGCACGACGGCCGTGCTGCCACAGTAGGGCGTAGCCGATGACCCAGAAGTACGTGCGCACCAACCGCTGCCGCACCGCCCGGGTCTGGCTGGCCGTGAGCGACACCCGATCTAGCAACTCCTCGAAACCGCTGGCCATAGCCGTATGGACGGCCAGTTGCTTGTCCAGATCGGCACTAGCGTCCGGGGCTGACGAGTTTTGGTCGTGCGTGTGGTAGACGACGTGAACGTTGTCGAGGTAGCCGAACCGCCGCCCGTCCGCAAGGGCCCGGATGACAATCATCTGGTCCTCGCCGTTGCGGCGAGCGGCTTCGAATCGCCGCCCGTCGAAGACCCTCTGGCGAATGACCGAGTTCTGCAGACCGCTGAGTAGTCCGTGTCGGATCATGCACTCGGTCGCCCGAGGGTCATCGATTATCCGCAATGAGCCGTCCGTAATGCAGCGCAGGGCAAGGAACGGGCGAGGACGGCCATCGAGGTAGAACGTACTCGGGGCCAACTCGCGGCCGGACCGGTAATCCACGATCCGGCACGCGGCGTATGCCCAGTCCACGTCGGGGTGGCGGCCATCAACGGCCTGCAGACGGTGTTCGCGTTCGGCATCCAGAGTCTGGGCAGCGAGGCGCCGGCCCTGCCGATCGGTCAGTATCTGCCGTTCGGCCTTCTGCTCGGTTGGGGCGAGGCGCTGCTCGAGGCGATGGTCACGACGATCCTGGTCGTCTATCTGCCCGGCGTCGTCGCCTGCTTCGACGAAGACTTCTACTTGCGCAGGCGCGAGCCGTAGAGGTTCCGGGGCGCTCTTGGTGCCTGGCGCGGGCCTGGCCTGGGCGGCCCGCCGGCCGACCGATCGCGTACGATGCGACCGACACAACCGGCAAGGGAGAAGAGGAAGATGAACAAGGCAAGGCAGCAGACGGGAGTCAGGCGTTTCGCATCGTTGCGGTGGCTGCTGGCGGCGGTTGCCGTTGCCGCGACGGTACCGGCCATCGCGCAGAACTATCCGAACAAGCCGATCCGGATGGTGATTCCGTACACGCCGGGCGGTTACACCGACACGATGGCCCGTACCGTCGGCGACGCGCTGTCGCGGGCGCTCGGGCAGACGATGGTCTACGACAACAAGCCGGGCGCCAACAGCCTGATCGGCGCCGACATGGTGGCCAAGGCGGCGCCCGACGGCTACACGCTGGGCACGGTGATCGCGGCGCACTCGGTGAACCCGAGCCTGTACCAGAAGATGCCATTCGACGCGGTCAAGGACTTCGCGCCGGTCACGGTGATCAGCATCGCACCGGTGATCCTGGTGGCCAACGTCAATGCGCCGTTCAACACCGTCAAGGAGCTGATCGCCTACGCGAAGGCCAACCCGGGCAAACTGAGTTACGGCTCGTCGGGAACCGGCGCCGCCGCGCACCTGTCGATGGAGTACCTGAACATGCTGACCGGCACGAAGATGGTTCACGTGCCGTACAAGGGCACGTCGCAGGCGCTGGCCGATCTGATCGGCGGGCAGATCCAGTTGATGTTCGACGTGGTCACCACGATGGGCGCGCAGATCAAGGCCGGCAAGGTCAAGGCGATCGCCATTGCCAGCGAGGCGCGGTTGTCCGCGGCGCCCGAGGTGCCGACGTTCGTGGAGAGCGGTCTGCCGGGCTTCCTGTCGTCGTCGTGGGCGATGGTGGTGGCGCCGGCTGCCACGCCGCGCGACATCGTCGATCGCTTGTCGTCGGAGGCCGGCAAGGCGATCAAGTCGGCCGAGATGCAGGCGAAGTTCGTCAACATGGGGGTGGTGGGCGTCGGCAATACCGCGGCCGAGGCCGAG
>CAZNSL010000305.1:0-6855 GCA_964574975.1 uncultured Alcaligenaceae bacterium
GCGGTGAGCCATGCGGACAACGTACTCGCCGCCGCACCGGCGGCGAGGCGGGTCAATACTCTTCGGCAATCTTCTCGCGGGCCGCGCGAGTCACGAGAGCGGCGAGTGTTTTGATAGACACGCTCTGATTCACGAAGCGTGCGGACGCGTCAGCGAAGACGGCGTTCGATCCACCGAGGTGAAAGGCATAAATCTCATTTCGGTTCGAGCAATTCATGCCGCAGGGGCCGCCCTGGGTGACGCCATCGGGCGTATAGCCGTCGAGCGCGAAGTCGGACTCGCGATCGGCCCAGGCCGCGCCGCTGGTCGTGCCGGGAACTAATTTGCCCGCTTGGTAGACGTTCGGCCGCCCGGCATCTTCGACAAAGGCGAACGTTTGCGACAGCCCGTCTCTTACCATCGACAGCGTTGCCGGCTTGGGGTTCGTCGGTGTAATTCCCGTCAGCAAGCCCATTCGCGTGTCGGAGTCGTAAGTCTGCGGTGCCATGTATCCGTTGCCGTAGGCCGAACTCGAGCCGCTGGCGTTATTGACGTACGAGATTGCCGCGTAGTCCGAAACGGCCAACTCACTGATCGCGGGGGGACCGTTGAACGATGCAGTGGTTTCGTTCGAAGGCGAAGTGGGGCAGAGAAATACCGGAATCTTCTGTCGCAGCAACCTGACGTCGTTGGCGTACCAGTTGACGGAAAAGTTGTACTGTCGACCGATTCCTTCTTGATCGATGTGTGGCAACAGGTACGCCAGTACGTTGTGCCGAGGGTTGCTGTTGTACAGGGGAGGCAGTGAGTTGTGCGCGTTGTTGTAGTCGTGCATCGCCAAGCCGAGTTGCTTGAGGTTATTGATGCACGATGTCCGGTTGGCGATGTCGCGCACCCGTTGCACGGCCGGGATGATCAGCCCGATCAGCAGGCCGATGATGGCGATGACGATCAGCAGTTCGATGAGCGTGAACGCCCGGCGGAGTCGGTGGTGGATCGTCATGGCGTGGCCTCGGCCGGACAGGTGGTGAACGACCCTGGCATCATATCGCATCCACTGCGGGGCGGGAACGAAAATCCCCGACCGCCCGACTGCAGGCGCGATCGTGCAAGACGTTCGGACATCGTCGCCTCCTCGCGTACTGCAACGCCGAGTCGCGCGAATGTGCCGGTCGCTCCGCCGAAGTGGCCCGCACCGTCGCCGGAACCCGTCTCGCGCCCCTGGTCTCCCGGTAGCGCCCGGCCATACCCTTCTGCGGCCGGCGAGTCGGGTCGTAACGGTGCGACCCGCTGGCGCGATTCCAATTCGGCGCGCAAGCGGCTTCGCGACCCCGACGCGCACTTCGCGTGCGGCCGCGCGTTATCCGACGCCGATGCCAACTCGCGACTGTTTTGCTCCCGTGGCGACCGCGCGTTGCGCAGCCGCCCGGCCCGCTAGGACTCGCCGCACGGACGCGGCACGGGCCGGACCCGGCGCGTACCCCGCCCGCCACCACGGCAAGGAGTCCGACAACCCGTCACCGCTACGCAACCAGGAGTCACCGGGAGCATGAAGCGTCCGTCCCCCCGCAGCCGCACTGGCACCCGCCTCCGCGTCGAACGGCTCGAAGGCCGCGAAGTCCCCGCCATCGTCGCATTCGAAACCTTCGACCAGGTGGCCACCGGCGGCTTGCCGGCTGGCTGGCAGACTGCCGGCGGTGGGGACTTCGCCGTCGCCATCGCCAACGCCGTCAGCGGCCCGCGCGTCCTCGCGGCGACCGGGGGACTGACCGCCCGCGGTGCCATCGCCGCGCCGGCCGAGACGTTCGCCGCCGACCAAGTCGCCTCCATCTGGACCTACGCTCAAGGCGCGACGCCGGCCGGCGTCTTCGTCCGCGGCCGCAACCTGGCCAGCGCGCCGAGCTACTACGCCGCCACCGTGGTCCGCGGCGAGGGCGTGTCGCTCTACCGCGTCACCAGCGGCCAAACCTCGCTGCTGGCGAGCGTCGCGGCCGACGTGCGCGAGCCGGCGTGGTTGAACGTCCGCCTTGCGGCCGAGGGCGACCGCCTGCGCGTCTCCGTCTATCGCCTCGACACCGGCGAGTACCTGACTCCCGCCGCCCGCTGGCAGGCGACATCCGCCACCGCCATCGACCGCCGCGATGCGACCATCGGCGGACCCGGGCGGGCCGGCGTCACTCGCTTCGCCGGCCTCGATGACCTCATCAAACTCGACAACTTCCAGGTGGAGACCGGCACGCCTCCACCGCCGCCCGCGCCGTCGCCCGACACGACTGCTCCGGCCGTCGCGCTCACCGCCCCCGCGGCCGGGGCAACGCTCGCCGGCACCGTCGCCGTGCGGGCCAACGCCTCGGACGCCGGCGGTGTGGCGCGGGTCGAGTTCTACGTCAACTCGACTCTGCGCTCTACCGATGCGCTCGCTCCGTACACCTGGGACTTCGACACGCGCTCCGTCGCCGACGGCAACTACACGCTGACGGCCAAGGCGTTCGACGCGGCCGGCAACGTCGCCACGGCCACGCGGCCGGTGATCGTCCGCAACACCAACAGCATCCCGCCGGCCACGTTCCCGCAGCCGGTCATCCCACGGCACTACGACCACATCCGCGTCGCCATGCTCGCCTGGAGCGGCACGCCGTTCACGGCGTTCGAGCAGAACCTGCTGCGCAATTCGGTCGATGTCGTCATGCCCAACGAGGCGTACCTGACGCAGATCGCGGCCGTCGCGCCGAACACACCGCAATTGCTCTACACCAACGTCTCCAACATCTACCAGAACCTCCTGGCCGACTGGCTGACCTACGCCGACCGCACCGGCCGGGACCGCGAGAACGCCTTCTATCACGTTCCGACGGCGACGCCGTTCCAGGGCGGCAGCGCGGGCGCGCAGCCGGTCAACTGGCTCTGGGACGTGCGGCGCGAATCGACCAACCTGACCTCGCAGGCCCGCTCCACGGTCACGAGCGGCGACGTGACCTTCGGCCAGGCCGGCCAGTCGCTCTACATGGGCTACACCGACCGCATCCGCGAGCTGAACATCGACATCCAGCAGGCGGCCGGGGCTGCGTGGTCCGGCGTGTGGGAGTACCCGACCGCGGTGGACACGGACGGCAACCCGACCGCCTGGGCGACGCTCAATCTTTCGAGCGACGGCACCAACGGGCTGCGTCAGTCGGGCCGGGTGACGTTCGACCCGCCGGCCAACTGGACGACGGCGTCGGTCGGTGCTGGCCAGCGCTACTACTACGTCCGCGTCCGCACGATCACCGGCGGGCTGAATGTGCCGCCCGTGGCGCGTTGGATCCTCGGCCGCGACTTCGTGAATGCGACCTACGTCGGCCAGGCGGGCTTCGGCACGATCCCGGCATTCGACGCGGCGGCCGACAGCAACAGCGACGGCTACCTGAGCGATGCCGAGTACGCCAACCGCGCCGCCGGTAAGGACGCCCGCTTCGAGTACGAATCGCGGCTGTTCTATCCCTACTACGGGCAGATGCGCTATGCGTCGAACCCAGCCGGGGCCGGCTTTAAGGAGTGGGCCGCCGACTTCAACGACCGCATACTGAACGCCAACCCGCTGGCGGCCGGAATCCATATCGACAACTCCAACGGCAAGCCGCCGGCCATCGCGATTCCGACGATCGAGTCGCAGGCGAACTACACGGCCAACTACACCGACGCGCTCGTGACCATCGGCCAGCGGATCGCGCCGAAGTGGATGAGCGCCAACACCGTCGGCGGCAACAACGCCGCCACCGACCCGGTCGTCCGCAGCGTGCAGGCCCACTTCGAGGAGTTCACGATCCGGCCGTTGCAGCACAACCTGTCGGCGTTCGACGACCTGCTGGCGCAGGTGCGGCGGCGGCAGTCGCTGACCAACCCGCCCGCGTACACGATCCTCGACAGCCTGCTGACGAGCAACACGGCCGGCATCGGCGGCCCGACCGATCCGCGAGCATTGGTCGGCGCACTCGCGTACTACTACCTGCTCGGCAACCCGGACACGACGTTCTTCATGCTCTCCGGCGGCAACGAGCCGTCGAGTTCGTGGACGCGGCATTGGACCGACGCGATCCACTACAACGTCGGCCGGCCGACCGGCGAGACAACGGTGTTCGCCAGCGGCAACGACCCGGCGAACGCTGCCCTGCCGTATCGCGTCTACGGCCGTCGCTACGCGAACGCGCTGACGCTGTTCAAGCCGTTGTCGTACAAACTCGGCGTCGGCACCGGCACCTTGGCCGACAATACGGCGACGACGCATCCACTCGATGGTACCTACCGCCCGCTGCGGGCCGACGGCACCCTCGGCCCGGCGACGACCAGCGTGACCTTGCGCAACGGCGAAGGGGCGGTTTTGATTCGGGTCTAAGGCCGGTTCGACGAATTGAGCCCGACGCGCCAGCGAGGAAAACCCCTCCCTCGCTGGCGCGTCGGGCTCAATTTATTCAGGTCGCCGCCCCCGTCACGATGGACCGCAGGGCCTCGCCGATCTCCGGGTGGCGGAACCGATACCCCAGTGCCTGCGCCTTCGCCGGGATGACCCGTTGGCCGGTCGCGATCGCGCCCGCCACTTCTCCCAACAACAGCCGCAGTGCGACCCCCGGCGTCGGTACGAACGCCGGCCGGCCGAGCGCCGTACCCAGCGCTTTGGCGAATTCCTTGCTCGTCGCCGGGTTCGGGGCGGTCCCGTTGATCGGTCCCGCCGCATCGGCGTCGTCCAGCGCCAGCAGGATGATGCCGACCATGTCGGCGTGATGGATCCAGCTCAAGAACTGCCGCCCCGAGGCGACCGGGCCGCCGACGCCGAGGCGGAACGGCAGTAGTAGTTGCTTGAGCGCCCCGCCGCGCTCGTCCAGAACGACGCCCGTGCGGATGAGGGCGACGCGCACTCCGGCCGACTCAGCCCGTCGAGCGGCGTCCTCCCAGTCCACGCACAGCCGGGCCATGAAGTCGCTGCCTGGCGGGTCCGCCTCGGTCAGTTCCTCGTCGCCGTGCGGGCCGTAGTAGCCGATGGCTGAGCCGTTCACCAGCACCTTGCACACGGCGTCCGGCCGGGCCAGCGCCATCGCAACGTTGGCCGTGCCGAGGATGCGCGTGTCGCGCATCACTTGCTTGTAGGCGGCGTTCCAGCGCCGATCGAAGATGCCGGCCCCGGCGAGGTTGATGGTTGCGTCGGCGGCGGCAGCAGCGTTCTGCCACTCGCCGGGCTGCGTAACGTCGCCGGCGACGACGGCCACGTCCTGGCCGACTTGCTGCCAGGCGTCGCGGCGACGCGATAACACCGCCACCGCGTCGCCTCGCTTGAGCAGCGCGCTGACCAGCCGCGAACCGATCTGCCCGGTACCGCCCGTAACGAACACGTTCATCGCCGCCGCCCTCCACCGGTTACGGCATCATGATAGCTTGGCGACGAGTGGGGGGGCCAGTTGGCACGCACGTTGCACTGGTACGATGTGGGACTGGCCGCCGGACGTGGCCGATCGAAAGCACCACGGTGACACGAGGAGGACTGAGACATGGCAACCACCAATATGAGCGGCATGAAGCAGCAGGTCGAGCGCGCCGTCAACGCCGCGTCCGACGTGGCCGGCCGGGCCGGCGATGCCTACGACTCTGCCCGCGAGTATGCCTCCGAGGCGTGCGACAAGGCGGGCGAATACGCCTGCGATGCCTACGACACCGCGACGACGTTCGTGAAGTCGCACCCGCTACCATCGCTGCTGGCGGCACTGGGTGTCGGCGTACTGATCGGCGCGGTCTGCTGGCGGCAGATGGCGTACGACCGCCGCTGAGCGCGTTCGTGCCGCGAGCGCAGTGCCCGGCGAGGCTAAGGCATCGAACGGACCCGATAGCAAAACAGCAACTCCTGGTCGCGCAGGTACAGCCGGCCGTTGGCGATGACCGGGTGCGTCCACAGCTTGCCCGAGGGCTTCCGCAGCGCCGACTGCTCCGGAAGTGCGAACTGGCCCTTCACCGCCAACCCCGCCGGCGTCGGTTCGGCGAGCGTTACGGTGCCATCGTCCTGACTGAGCAAGTACAACAGGCCATCGGCCGCGGCGATCGAGCCGGAACCGGGCTTGCGCGCTTCCCACGCCTCCGCCCCGGTGGCGAGCTCGATGGCCTTCCTGCCGCGGTTCTCGTGCGCGCCGTAGAGGCGAGTGCCCAGCCGCACGACGCCGCCGTGCAGGTTAGCGAACGACTTCACGTCCCACACCGTCTTCGCCGCGAACGCGTCGCCGGACTTCGTCACCTCGAACAGCTCCGCCCCAGCCATCGACCCGGTGACGAAGACGCGGTTGTCGGCGACGACCGGCGTCGCCGCGACGATCTCCTCGGCCTGCCGCTTCTTGTCGTAGGCCCACAACACGGCCCCGTCCTTGATCGCCACGCCATAGACCTTCGTCTGCGCGGCATACACCACCTGCGGCACGCCGCCGACGGTCATCGACATCGGCGACGAGTAGGTGCAGTCGTCCGGAGCGGCTTTCGATCGCCAGACGACTGCCCCGGTCTTTTTGTCGAGCGCGGCCAACAGCCCACCCGCGCCGCCGGGGGCGATGACGACCAACTCGCCGACGACCAGCGGCGACCAGTTGTAGCCCCAGCCGAGACCCTCGCCGGTCACGGGATTCACCGCGCCGCGCAGGTCCTTCACCATGTCCTTGCGCCAGCGCTCCTTGCCGGCGGCATCGACGCAGACGAACACGCCCTGGCTACCGAGCGAGTAGATCAGCTTGCCGTCCACGCTCGGCGTGCTGTTCGGGCCGAGCGACCACTGATTGCCGCGGAAGTCGTAGGCCGGTGCAATCGGCGTTGCCCACAGCGTCTTGCCCACAGCGTCGAGTGCGATGACGTGTTCGACCGGGTCGTTCT
>CAZNSL010000306.1:0-1208 GCA_964574975.1 uncultured Alcaligenaceae bacterium
CGCGCTCCGCTGCACGTCGCGGCTAACCTGCGCGGTTACTGCATGAAGTAGTCGCGCGGACTGCGGACGTACGGACTGTGCGGGAAGCCGAGCGGGTACTGCGGCCGCTTCAGCGACGGGGCCGTGTTCGGCTTCGGCCGCGTCAGCCACGCGAACGGTGACCAGTGCGACCGCACCGTCGTTGCGCACGAGGCGGCAGGTGCCGGTTGCGGGTACGGTGCCGGTTGCGCCGGGTACTGGGCGTGCGACGCTGCGGCGAATGCCACCACGGCAACTGCGGCCAGCACCTTCACGGTCAATGTCATCGCGACTCCTTTCGTCGGGGAGCGGGCATCGAACCGCATCGGCAGCCGTTGGCACGCTCGTTCGGCGATTCGTCGGCCCTCGATGTTTTTCGATCAGTGGTGGGCTTTCGCGAGCGCCAAAATCAGTACCGTCAGGCCGAAAACGATGGCCGCGAATAGCACCGTAGCGATGCCGCACAGCCAGCCGTAGGCCGGATTGTCCGGCGCGTCGGTCTCGGCCAGCGCGGCCGCGAACGCGGTCTCGACGCGCTCGCGCAGTCCCGCGTCGGTCCGCCGCCAGTCGAGTGTCAGGTGCTTCGACGCTGCTGCAACGTACAACTCGACCTCACCGCGGCCCGGCTGCTTCGAGTCACGCGACCACAAGGTGAACACCGACCCAGCCCGGTCCCAGTCGAGACCGCACAGTTCGCAAATATCGGCGAACTGCGCTCGGCCGACGGCCGGGTCGATCTGGTAGAACTGCGTGGTCCGCCGACGGCGGAGCCAACCGCCGACCGCCGCCGCGCCGACCACGATCGCATACCCCAGCCAAACGAACCGCCAGGGGACGTCGTTGCCGAGGACGGCGTCGGCCATGCCGTGCAGGTCGCCGTGGGCGGCCGAGCGCCGCCACGCGTCCTGTAAACCGGCCAAGGCCATCGGTCCGCCGACGATCAGAAAGCCGGATAGACCGCCGAGCAAGCCGAGGAAGTCGTTGCCGCCGGCGACGAGCGTCGGTCGTGGGCGATTGTTCAGGCTGGCGACGATTAGCAGGTACAGCGCCAGCGGGAACAAGCACGCGAATCCGACGAGTACGACGAAAAGGAGCAGCATGGGAGATCAGCTTATCAAATGCCCGTGGCGCCGCGGGGCGCGGGAGGGGAGCCGGGGCCCCCCCCCCCAGCAAAGGAACCCGGGGGAACC
>CAZNSL010000306.1:1218-6852 GCA_964574975.1 uncultured Alcaligenaceae bacterium
ATATTATCTAATCTTCGGCGGGGGCCCCCCCGCCCCGTCGGGGCGCGGCCCCCCCCCGCCTCGCAGACTCGGCTCGCGGAGTCACGGCCGGAAGCCGCCGTTGACCGATTCGCTGCATCCGACTACCATCGACCCGCCTCACGGACGTGTTTGGAGGATCCACGAATGACGACGCGCACGGCAATCCTGGTTGGCATGGTAACGATCGCCGTCGGCTGCTCGAAGGCCGACAAGCCGACGGCAGTTGTCAGTGCTGTCGAGGCACCCGCTGCGGCCCCTGCCGCGCCAACCCCGCCGCCCGCTCCGCCAGCGGAAGCCGTCGTGCCGCCGTCCAGCTATGCCAAGGCCGTCTTCGCCGAGGCAGTCACCGAGAACAGCCCGGAGGAACAGAGCATTCCGCCGGAACGCACGCTCGCTGGCCGCGCCACCGCCAAGTTGCGCGAGGAGGTCCAGCGGCAATTCGCGAAGGTCGATTTCACGACGCCGGCCGGCAAGCGGCTGGCGTACACGGCCACGCTCGATACCGAGTACGGCACCGTCGTCATGACCATGTTGCCGGAGATTGCACCGAACCACGTCCGCAACTTCGTCGCCCTGGCCCGCGCCGGCTACTACGACGGCCTGCTGTTCGAGAACATCGTCCGGCAGGAGGGCGAGGACGGCACGAAGTTGGAGATGGTGCAGGGCGGTTGCCCGTTGGGCACCGGCGAGGCCGGCATCGGCCACCTGGGTTACTGGCTGAAGCCAGAGTTCAGCGACAAGGTCGCGCACGAGGCCGGCACGGTCGGCGCGTGGCACGATAGCGCGGCGGACAGCGCGGCGTGCCGGTTCTATATTACCCTCGGCAAGGCTCCGGTCATGGACGGCAACTACACCGCGTTCGCCCAGGTAACACAAGGGCTGGACGTGGTGCGTACAATCGGACAGTTACCGCGGCCGGATGGGTCGGCTCGACCCATGAAGCCGGCCGCGATCCGCACGGTGACTATCCAGACGCGGGAGGTGGATTGACGGCGATTTGAGATCTCAAATTTGAAATCTCAGATCAGCGATGCGAACTCACTGATGCCCGCGGTGGATGCGGGGCGGGGTTCCACGCAAAGGGAAGTTGTGAACCTGGTCAGGCCGGAAGGTGCAGCCATAAGCGACGTACCCTTGTGCAGTGGGAGTGCCTCGTCTCGGTTCATCGCGGGCTTACCTTTTCCCCCGGTTCGCGACGCGTCGCAGACGCGCGACTGCTCCCGCGACGCGTCGTGAACCGAAGGCGGCGGACATGGCAAAACGGAAGGCCACCCCCGGTAACGACAACGCGCCCGAGCGCCCCGCCGAGTACACGGTCGTCGCCCGCCGTTATCGACCGCAACAATTCGCCGACCTCGTCGGTCAGGAACCGGTCGCTCGGGCCCTCGCCAACGCCATTACCTCTGGCCGCGTCGCTCACGCCTACCTGTTCACAGGCACCCGCGGCGTCGGCAAGACGACCGCCGCCCGCATCCTCGCCAAGGCGCTCAACTGCGAAAGCGGCCCGACGCCGACACCGTGCGACCGCTGCGAAAGCTGTCTCGCCATCGCTGCCGGGCAGGACATCGATGTCTTAGAGATCGACGGCGCGAGTAACCGCGGCATCGACGAGATCCGCAATCTGCGGCAGAACGTTACCTTCGCCCCAGCGCGGTCGCGCTACAAGATCTACATCATCGACGAAGTTCACATGCTGACGACGCCGGCATTCAACGCCCTCTTGAAGACGCTCGAAGAGCCGCCGCCCCACGTCAAATTCATCTTCGCTACCACTGATGCGAACAAAGTTCCGATTACGATTCTGTCGCGCTGCCAGCGGTTCGACTTCACCGGCATCCCCGGCGAGAGGATCGTCAACCAACTGCAGGCCGTCCTCAAGGGCGAGAACCGCGAGGCCGACGATGATGCCCTCGCTCTGGTTGCCCGTCGAGCGGCCGGTTCGATGCGCGATGCCCAATCGCTCCTCGATCAACTCCTCGCCTTCGGCGACGAGCGGCTGACGGCCGAGCAAGTCCACCGCCTGCTTGGCACCGCGCCGGAGGACCAGGTCGCTGCGTTGGCCACCGCCGTCCTGGCCGGCGACGCGAAATCGGCCTTGGAGCGGTTAGCCGTCGGTATCGAGGGTGGGTTGCAACTCGGCGAACTGCTCGACCAGTTGATCGACTACTGGCGAGACTTGATGCTCGTTGCCACGGCCGGACCTACGTTTGGCGTGCTGAACGCTTCCCAACGGTTGCGCGCCGTCCTGCGCGAACAGGCCACCAAGACAACGCTCGACACGGTTCTCGAGGGACTCGACGTGTTGCACGCGGCTCGGTCGCAACTCCGCAACTCGTCGCGCGGCCGGGTGCTGGTGGAGATGGCCCTCGTCCGGCTCAGCCGACTCGATGGACTCGTCTCGCTTTCGCAGATCGCCCAGCTTCTGCAAGGTGGCGTCGAACTGCCGGCCGCACCGGCCCCGCCGGCGCGGATGATCGCTGCGCCGGAGCAAAAAAAAAACGTCTCTGAGGTAAAGTCACCTGTCGCAGCCCCGCCCGTCAACACGCCGCTGACGGCCGAGACGCTACCGCAAATCTGGCCGGAAGTCCTGGCCCAGATCGGACAGATTCTCGCGCAATACGTGAATGTTGCAGGATTACCAGCAATTTCCGGGCCAAATGCCCTGGTGTTGTCGTTTGCACCAGAGTACAATGGCCAGCGTGAGTACTGCGCCGACGACGCACGGTTGAAGCGAGTGACCGATTCGCTGAAGCGCGTCACGGGGCAAAATTGGTCGGTTCGGGTCGAACGGGCGCTGCACCGCAATGGCCAGGTGAAGCCGGCCCTGCCCTTGCCGCAGAAGACCCAAGCCGTTGTCCCGGCGTTCGACCACGAGTTGTTGCGGAAAGCCGAAGAGGCCCTGGGCGCGAAACTGATGGCCGTGGACGACGGCTTCGGTGCAGTGCCCGAACCGGCGGAATCGGACGAGGAGTGAGCGATGTTCGGCGGAATCGGTGGCCTCGGACAGATGGCCGGGCTGCTCGGCAAACTGCCCAAGATTCAGGAAGAGACGGAGAAACTACGCCAGCGCGTCGACGCTATCGCCGTTGAGGGCAACGCGGGCGGCGGTATGATCGCGGTGAAGGCCACCGGCAAAATGACAATCGTTTCGGTTCGCATCGCCGAGGAGGCGATGGCCGACCGCGAGATGCTCGAAGACCTGATCGCCGCCGCGACGACGCAGGCGCTCGATAAGGTCAAGGAGCAGATTGCCGTGGAGACGCAGAAGATGGCGGCCGAGGTCGGCTTGCCGCCGGGCATCAACCTGCCGGGGTTGTCGTGAGCGACGAGCGGGCGCTGGGCGCAGTTGGTCGTTTGGCCGAGGAGTTCTGCCGTCTGCCGGGCATCGGGCCGAAGACGGCCGAGCGCCTGACGCACTTCCTCCTGGCCGCCGACCGCAAAGTAGCGCTCGGCCTGGCCGACGCTTTGCGCGGCGTCGTCGAAGCGATCCGGCCTTGCACGGAGTGCTTCAACCTGGCAGAAGGCCCGCTCTGCCCGGTGTGTTCGGACCCGCGCCGCGACGGCACCGTGATCTGCGTCGTCGAGACGCCGCGCGACCTGGCCCTGTTCGAGCGGGCGGGCGGCTACCGCGGCAAGTACCACGTCCTCGGCGGCCGGCTGGCCCCGTTGGATAACATGGGGCCAGATCGGCTAACGGCTGAGGCACTGGCCCGCCGGGTGCGGCGGGGCGGGGTCGCGGAGGTGATCCTGGCGACAAGTCCGACGCTGGAGGGCGACGGCACGGCGCTATTCGTCTCCGGGCTGCTCGCGGGGACCGGGGTCAAGCTGACCCGGTTGGCACGCGGATTGCCGTCCGGAGCGACGTTCGACCTGGTAAACTCGCAAATGCTCGCGGACGCCCTGGACGGTCGCCGAGCATTCTGAAGGGGAGCGATTAGCAAAAAGCGATTAGCGATAAGCCGGAACGTGGATGCCTGGCTAATCGCTTATTGCTAATCGCTTTCAGAGGTACATCGATGAGCGGCATGCACCTGAATATGCACCTCGGCCAGCGGCTGGAGCAGCGGCAAATCCTCGCGCCGCGGATGATCCAGTCGATGGAGATTCTGCAACTGCCGATCATGGACCTCCAGGCCCGGGTTCGGCAGGAACTCGACGAGAACCCAGCGCTCGAACTCAAGGAGCCGGACGACGAGTTCGTCGCCGACGAGGCCGGCCCGGCCGACTACGACGGCGAGGACGACGGCACCGAGGGCGAACTGGTCGTCGGCGAGAACGACGAACTCGATTTCCACCGTCTCGAAGCCCTATCGCGCGACTACGGTGACGCCTTCAACGAGGACCACCGCCCCTCGCGCAACGGCATCGACGACGAAATGGACCGCAAACACGACGCGATGTCCAACATCCCGTCGCGGCCGCAGTCGCTCCAGGACTACCTCACCGAGCAACTGGGCTACCTCGAACTCGACCCCGAAGAGCAAGAACTGCTGGAGTTCCTGATCTCGCACGTGGACGACCGTGGCTATCTGAAACTGTCGTCCGCCGACGTATTGGCGTCGTACGCCAAGCCGGTCAAGCCGTTCGAGGTCGAAGGGGCGATCCGCATCCTCCAGAAACTCGATCCGCTCGGCGTCGGCGCGCGCGACGAGAAAGAGTGCCTGCTCTTGCAGGTCTCGGCCGAGACGCCGCACCCGGAATTGGTGCGATTGCTGATCAAGCACCACCTCGACGACGTGGCTCACAACCGCCTGCCGGTAATCCAGAAACGCACCGGCTACGACATCGTCGCCATCCAGGAGGCGATCGAGGCGCTCAAGCACCTGAACGTCCGGCCGGGGGCGCAGTTCACGGCCGAGAGTACGCCGTACGTCGTGCCCGATGCCATTGTCGAACTCGGCGAGGACGGCGAGTACGAAGTGCGCCTCGTGGACGACTGGGTGCCGGAGGTCCACATCCCGCGGCACGTCGTCGAACTGGCCCGCACCAAGGGGCACGACCCGAAAACGCGCGAGTACATCAAGCGCAAGATTCAGGCGGCCGAGTGGCTCATGGACGCGATCAACCAGCGCCGCCGCACGCTGGAGCGGGTGACTCGGGCGATCATCAAACACCAACGAGCATTCCTCGACCAAGGCCCGGAACACATCGAGCCGCTCAAGATGCAGCAGATCGCCGACGTGGTCGGCGTCCACGTCACGACCGTCAGCCGGGCGGTGGACGACAAGTGGGTGCAGACGCCGCGCGGCATCTTCCCACTGAAGCGGTTCTTCGGCGGCGGTACCCACACGGCGACCGGCGAGGAGGTCGCGTGGGAGACGATCAAGAACAAGCTCCTGGAACTGATCGGTCAGGAGGATAAGTCGCTGCCGCTGTCGGACGAAGACCTCGTCTCGAAGCTTCAGGAGAGCGGCTACCCGGTCGCCCGGCGGACGGTGACGAAGTACCGCAAGATGCTGAAGATTCCGTCGTCGCGCCAGCGCAAGGACTGGAGCCTGGTGAGCTGATCACCGTTTCGCAACGCGTCCTCGTCGCGTTGCGAAACGACGTGCAATTCCAATCCCCTGCACGCAACCAGTGCCGATATACCTTGTGCGTCCGTCCCAACCCGCG
>CAZNSL010000307.1:0-2472 GCA_964574975.1 uncultured Alcaligenaceae bacterium
GAACACGGATAAACACAGATAGATACAAGACATTGATCTTGTATCTATCTGTGTTTATCCGTGTTCATCTGTGGCTAATTCGAGTTCCGCGTTCACCTGCGGCTAATTCGACTTGGAACGTCTCGCCATCGCGGAACGCCTCCGTCGGGACATCGTAGACGCGCCGCCGCGCGGCCAGCGTCGTGCCCGCGATTGCATACTCGCCATAGCTACCGAACGTGTGCTGCGTTGCGCTGCCGGCGCAGATCACCGGGAACGGAGCCAACGCCGGCTTCGGGTGGAAGTACGGCAGGTGCCGGTGGCCGTGCAGCCATACGCCAACGCCGCCGTCGGCCGCCACCCGCACCAACGCCTCCACGTCGCGCAGGCCGTGCCAGCGGCCCTCCGGCCGGCCATCGGCCAGACACACCGGGTAGTGCGTCACCAACACCCGCGGGCCGTCGTCGAGCCGCTTGAGGAGCTGCGCCAGCCGGTCGAGTTGGTCGGCCGATACGCCGCCGCGAGCGTCCCACGGCCGCAGGTTCGGCCGCGATGAGTTCACCGCCACCAGCCACAAGTGGCCGACCTTGCGGGCGAACGGATACGTCGCTTCGTCGACGCGCTCGCCGGCCAGCCACGGGGCGAACGCCGTCTCGAACGCCCCGGAGCGCACGGCGGTGCGCGTGTAGTAGTCGTGATTGCCCGGCGCCGCGATGCCCGGCGGCAGGTCCGGGTCGCCGACGTGCAGCAGCCGGGCGACGTTTTCTTGCTCGCTGGCAAAGCCGAGGGCGGTCGCGTCGCCACTGAAGACCGAGGCGTCGGGCTTGCGCTCACGCAAGTCGCGCACCAGCGCGGCGGCGACGTGGGCGGCACGATGAAAGTGCCGGCCGCGGCCCAGGGCACGCAGGTGGAACCAGCCGGTGACGCGCTTGCCGCGCAGGTCGCGCAGCTTCCAGCCGAGGCTCGGCACGGTGACGTGGACATCGCTGAAGTGGGCTAGCCGCGTCGTCTCCATGCGGCCATTGTCGCCGGCACTGGCTCCCGCGACGATCCCTCCTAGAATCTTCGCAAGTACTGAGTACTGAGTACTGAGTGCCGAGCGATGATTGGTCGTATTCCGTCTTCGCTCAGCGCTCCGTACTCAGCACGCAGAACTCACATAGAGGGAGTCTTGGCTCATGCCCAAGATTACGTTCGTCAAGGAAAAGCAAGAGGTCGAGGTGCCGGCGGGGACGAACCTCCGCAAGGCGGCCATGCAGGCCGGCATCGAGCTATACCCAAGCCTGCATAAGTACCTCAACTGCCGCGGTCTCGGCCAGTGCGGCACCTGCCGCGTGTTGGTCAAGTCGGGGATGGAGAACCTCAGTCCGAAGGGGCTTTTGGAAAAGATCAACTTCACCCTGCACCCGATCACGTCGTTCGCGTATATCGGCCACGAGACCGAAATGCGGCTGGCGTGTCAGGTGACGGTGAACGGCGATTGCTCGGTGGCGACGCAGCCGGCGTTCAACGCCGACGGCGTGAACTTCTGGCAGAAGCCGTACCCGAATAAGTAGCGATTCGAAGGCCTCGTAGGGTGGGACGAGTGGAGCGAGTCCCACCGCGAACCGACCGCGACTACGCCGATACGGTGGGACTCGCTCCACTCGTCCCACCCTACAAGACCACGCACGCATGATCCGCTACGACTTCTCCGGCAAAGTCGCCCTCGTGACCGGCTCCTCGCGCGGCATGGGGGCGGCCATCCTCGAAGCGTTCGGCGCGGCCGGCGCGACGTGCCTCGTGCAGTACTTCGCCGATCCCGCCGGCGAAAACGCGGCCGACGCCAACGCCACCGCCGGCCGCATTCGCGCCGCCGGCGCGACGGCGCACGTCCTCGAGGCCGACGTGCGGCACTACGACCAGGTCGAGCGGCTCGTGCGCGAGGCCGTCGCCGCCGCGGGTAAGATCGACATCCTCGTCAACAACGCTGGGATCATCCGCGACCGCACCGTCCGCAAGATGACGACCGACGATTGGCACGCGGTCCTCGAAACCAACCTCGACGGCGTCTTCTACTGTTCGAAGCTGGCGGCCGAAATCCTGCCGGCCGGCGGGCGAATCGTTAATGTGGCGTCGATCGCCGGCATCGTCGGCTTCCACGGGCAGGCGAACTACGCCGCGGCCAAGGCCGGCGTCATCGCCATGACCAAGGTGCTGGCGAAGGAGTTGGCCAAGCGGCAGAGTACGGTGAACGCCATCGCCCCCGGCGTCATCCAGACGCCGATGATTGGCGCGATCAAGCCAGAACTCATGGCCGAGTACGAGAAGCAGATCCCGGTCGGCCGCGTGGGTCGGCCGGCGGACGTGGCGAACGCGGTGCTGTTCTTCGCGTCCGAGGAGAGCGCGTACATCACCGGCCAGACGCTGCCGATCACCGGCGGCTGGTTCTGACCTTCCGGTCGAGCGGGGGGCGTCCGCCCCCTGAGAGTTCGCAGTCTCAGGGGGCTGACG
>CAZNSL010000307.1:2482-6841 GCA_964574975.1 uncultured Alcaligenaceae bacterium
CAAAACAAAAAAATTTTTTTTCTTTTTGGGGGGGGGGCCCCCCCCCCCCCCCCCGCTCGACCTGGCGTCATCCCCGAGGCTCCTATGCTATTCCTTCCCGCGACCGGCATCGTGCCTGCCCCGTGGCACCCACATACCATGGTCGAAGCCCTGATCTCAGCGGCCGTCTTCGGTGCTCTCGGTCTGGTCATCCTCCTGGTGGGCTTCAAGCTCTTCGAGTGGATCACGCCGAAGCTCGATGTCGAACGCGAACTGGCCGAGAAGAACGTCGCCGTCGCCGTCGTCGTCGCCGGGTTCATGCTCGCCATCGGCTACGTCATCGGCAAAGTCATCGGCGGGTAGTCGGCCATGTCCCGCACCACGCGCAACATCGGTCTGGGTCTGCTCGGCTCCGTCGCGCTGGCTGGTTGCTTTCTGTCTTGCAGCGGCTGCGGCGGGCAGGAGGAGCCGCCGTACACCTACGACAAGAACGGCAACAAGGTCTACTCCAGCACGGCGACCACGCGCCGCCGCCACTATTCCGGCGGCCGGTCGTGGTGGTGGTCCCGGCCGAGCTACTACACCGGCGGAACGAGCCATTCACCATCGGTCGGCGGGTCGCGGCCGAGTTCCGGTACCACCAGCCGCGGCGGTTTCGGCGGCATCGGCCGCGGCAGCAGCGGGAGTTGAGCCGTGAAGCGACTGGCCAGCACCCCCCGACCGGACTGGCAGAGCCGCGTCGAGGGGCAGGGGCTGGAGTTCCACACGCCCGACGGTAAGCCGTACTGGGACGAATCGGCCTGCTACCACTTCTCGACCGGCGAGATCGACGAAATCGAGCGGGCGACCAACGTTCTCTACGAGCTGTGCCTGAAAGCGGTGCAGCACATCGTCGATACGGGCCGGTTCGTCGACTTCGACATC
The DNA here is from genome assembly GCA_964574975.1 of uncultured Alcaligenaceae bacterium. Lineage (GTDB taxonomy): Bacteria > Planctomycetota > Planctomycetia > Gemmatales > Gemmataceae > JAXMAS01. Next base: position 3,386 of record CAZNSL010000307.1, read on the forward strand.
ACACCGCAATTCTCCGACTGGATCAGGAATCGCTGGGACACGGACGAGCTATCCCTGTACGGCCGGTTCGACCTGGCCTACGACGGCCGTTCGCCGCCGAAGTTACTCGAATACAACGCCGACACACCGACGACCCTCCTGGAAGCGGCGGTCGTGCAGTGGTTCTGGTTGCAGGACGTTTACAAGGGCCGCGACCAGTTCAACAGCATCCACGAGCGGTTGTTGGAGTTCTGGCCGCGGCTCGGGCCGGCGACGCAGGGACCGGTGCATTTCGCGTCGTCGCGCGGGCACGTCGAAGACTTCATGACCGCGAACTACCTGCGCGACACCGCCATGCAGGCCGGGCTGGAGACGGCCTACCTGCCGGTCGACGACATTGGCTGGAACCGCGCCCGCGGGGCGTTCGTCGACTTGCAGGAACGGCGGATCCGCACGATGTACAAGCTGTACCCGTGGGAGTGGATGCTGGCCGAGGAGTTCGCCCCGCACCTCTTGGAGTCCCGCGTTCGCTGGTTGGAGCCGCCGTGGAAGGTGCTGCTCAGCAACAAGGCGATCCTCGTCGTGCTGTGGGAGCTGTTCCCGGAGTGCCCGTACCTGTTGCCGGCGTTCTTCGAACCGAAGACGGATGCCTACGTCCGCAAGCCGCGGCAGTCGCGCGAGGGGGCAAACGTCCAGATCGTGCGATCCGGACAGGTCGTTCACGAGACCGATGGCGAATACGGCGAGGGGCCGGTGGTGTACCAGGCGCTGACGGAGTTGCCGTCGTTCGGCGGCAACTATCCGGTTTTGGGCAGTTGGGTGGTGAACGGCTACGCCTGCGGTCTGGGCATCCGCGAGGATGCGACGCCGGTAACGTCGAACCTGAGCCGGTTCGTGCCGCACCTATTCGGCGGATAGAAATGGCTATGAAGACGACTCACCGCAGAGAACGCGGAGGTCGCAGAGGAAGGCAGCGGTCTAGCAATTATTCCTCCTCGGTCTTCCTCTGCGACCTCCGCGTTCTCTGCGGTGAATCCTTTTGACCTTCGGGTGGCGCGATGAAGCAGCTCATCGTGGTGGTGAAGCCGTTCCGGGCCGAGGCGGTGCTGAAGGCCGCCGCGGAACTCGGCGTGACTGCGTGCGTCGTCCGCGAGGCGAAGGGCTACGGTCGGCAGAAGGGCTATCTGGAGCGCTACGTCGGTAGCGAGTACAGCTTGGCGTTCTTGCCGAAGGTCGAGATTACGCTGTGGGTGGACGACGCCCAGGCCGAGGCGCTGGCCGAGCGCATCGCGCGGGCGGCGCGCACCGGCCGCATCGGCGACGGCAAAATCTTCATCCTCGCAATGGCGGTTCAGGAGGCGCTGGAGTTTTGAGGCGTCACCGCTACGGCGCGGTGGGTGTTGCCGCGAGGACGCCGGCCAGGCAATCTCGGAGTTCTTTGACGGAGAACGGCTTACGCAGAGCCGCCGACGCACCGAGTCGCTTAGCGACGGGCAACAAGTCCTCGGCGTAAACGACGCTGCCGCCGCTGATGGCGACGATGGGCACATCCTTGTCGTACTGCCGCAATTCCGGGATGACCTCTAGCCCGTCCTTGTTGGGCATAAACAGGTCGCACAGAACGCAGTCCGGCCGGGACTCGCGGAATAACCGGATTCCCTCCGTCCCGTCGATGGCGGTGCGAGTGTCGTAGCCCGACGACACGAGCGCAGCCCGGAGAAAGTCGCGGACCTGAACGTCGTCGTCGATCACTAGGACACTGTAGCGACCCCGCACAGCGCAACCCTCGAGTAGCGGCCCCCAATCACTATTGGAGCATACGATCGCGATAAACACAAGTATCGCTAAGGATATCTCCGCACGATCGGCCGAACTTAGGTGATCGGTGGGGCGGGCGTGCCCTTGGCGCGCTGCCGCTCGGCGGCTTTGCGGAGGACTGTGTTTTCGGCCTTCAGGTCGTCGGCCACGGCCAGAACGGCGCGGAGGTGCTCCAGGGCATCGCGGAGTTCGTCGGCCATGGCGGTGAACGCCATCTCCCGCTCGGCGTTCCCCGGTTCCGCGGCCAGCATGTGGATTTTCAGCCGGGCACGGATCGCCCGCACCAGCCACGCCTTGGCGGCGTCGAGTACCGCCCCGTCGGGAGTGGCGCTCGAGTCCCCGGCGTCAGATCGCCGGCCTTCCTTCCAGGTGTCGTCAAGCGGGCCACTTGAGCGCATTATGGCTCTCCACTCGGCAGGGCGGCCGCAATCGCGAGCCGTATCCAAGAGGGAATGCGCTTTGTTCTACGCATCCGCCACGCACGTGGCCCGTTCCGACCAAAAAGTCGGGCCAGGATATCGGCAAGCACGGTGGGAACCCGCCGTGCCGGGCGACCCACACGCTGGCCCGCAGGTACCCGAAGCGTCGGAGGTCCTGAACCCGGACACCAAGGCCGACCTGCAGCGTCGGCCGAGGAAACTCGATACCCCCAGCACGTTCTTGTGCCGTTCGGACAGACATCGGATACCGCATTTTCTGTCGTAATAGTAATCGATCGTTCGCTTTGCGTCAGCGACATGAATTCGCAAATTCCGCACACTTTTGCTCAAGTTTCTGCGGTTGACCGTGCGGGGCGATCCTTTTAGGATGCCGCCCGTGACGGACTGGACGGCACGGAACGGCCACCTGGGACGAAGCATCGTCCGTCGCACGGAATCGAGATAGGCAGTGGTCGTGGTGTTCGGCACCGCGGTCACCACGGACCACGTTTCACGGAGGAGAGAGAACGATGCTTCGGACCAGGACCCTACTGGCGACCCTGGCCTTGATCGGCGGCGTCAGCCTGCCGCTGGCGGTCACTCCGGCCGCTCGCGCCGGCCTGATCCCGAACAAGGTCACCGTCACGCCGGACGACGCCAACTTCCGCTGGACCTACCAGGTCGTGGTCACCAGCGACCTGTACGTGTCCACCGGCGACTACTTCACCATCTACGACTTCGGCGGCAGCATTGCCGGCAAGGAGACCTACGACAGCAGCCAGTGGGCGTTGTCGGTCAGCAACTCGACGCCGGTGCCGGCCGCGTACGGTCAGGTGAACCCCAACGACGACCCGAACGTCCCGAACTACACCTTCACGTACAACGGCGACTCGACGGTCGTCGGCTCGGCGCTCTTGGGCGACTTCAGCCTGGTCTCGCCGTTCGACATCCGCACCGATTCGGTGTTCACCTCGGTGAACCACCGCATCGACAACACCGTCGTCGGCCCCGACCCGCGCGAGTTCAACCTGACGCCGACCGTCGTCGCCGTCGCTACCAACCCGCCGGAGGAACCGCCGCCGGTCGAGGAACCGGAGCCGGCCACGCTGATCATCGCCGGGGCCGCCCTGCCGGTCCTGCTCGCCCGCAAGCTCCGCCGCAACAAGAAGTAAGCCTCGCCCCGTAGGGTGGGACGAGAGTCCCACCGCGAACGCCCAGCCATCTGTGCGTTCGCGGTGGG
>CAZNSL010000308.1:0-6832 GCA_964574975.1 uncultured Alcaligenaceae bacterium
ACGCAGAACCGACAGGAGGCGGTAAAGGAGTTGGTTCCGCGGGCCGACGTGGTGCTGGTCTTGGGCAGCCAGAACAGCTCGAACAGCCAGCGGCTGGCGGAGATTTCGCGGCAGCACGGCCGGCCGGCGTACCTGGTCGATGGCGTCAAGGAGCTGCGCGACGAGTGGTTCGCCGGCGTCGAGACGGTACTGGTGACGGCGGGGGCCAGTGCGCCGGAGGACGTGGTCGAGGCGTGCGTGGACTACCTGGAGTCGAAGTTCGGGGCGGCGGTCGAGAGCGTGGTGGTGCGCGAGGAACACGTCCACTTCCCACTACCGCGCGAGCTGCGGCCGCTGCCGGTGGTGTCGGCGTGAGCGCGGTATGATGGCACGCCCAAAGCGAATGCGGCCGATCTCCCGAATGATGTCGTGGACGGCGTTCCGGCGACTGCCGCGACTCATGGGCTGGCGGCACGAGTACAGCGACGGGCGGGCGTACATGTGTCCGTCGTATCATCACGTCCGTTTTCGACTGGCCCTCGCCCCGCGCGATGCCGCAACCGTCCGCGGACTGCGGGGTGTGGAGGTTGCAGACGCGAAACCGCTCCGCGAGGCATTCGCGCGAGCATTTGCCATCGCACCGGACTTCTGCATCTACTCGATGGCCGCGGTTCGGAAAAAGGCCATTCGTTTCGTCGACGAATACTTCGGGGACGTGCGCGGGGAGCAGTCACCCGCCTCGACGGTGGTCGAGCGAGCGGGACAGATCATTGCGGCGGCACTGGTCAAGCAAAAGCCGCTGCTCGACTTCCTGTTCGTCGTGCCGGAGTACGCTCGCCGCGGGTTGGCAACCGCCGTGACGACACGGGCCGTCAACACCCTCGTGGAACTCGGTGAGACGGAGTTGGAAAGCGGTACTCGATTGGCCAACGCCGCCAGCCTTGCCTGGCACGAGCGCTTTGGCTTCCGCGAGGTTCCTTGCGCCAGTGTCGCGGCCGCCCGCTGGCGGTGTTACGTGTACGAACTGGAGCGGCACGAAGAACTCGGCGATTTGTCTCCCGAAGCATACGCCGAACTGGTCGCACTGGAACGATATTGGTGGAACGAGTCCGAGCGCCTCGAGAAGTTGGAACGGCGCGCGAGGCGACTGGCCGAGAAGGTGAAGCAATGACCCCGACACCCGATTACCTCCCCCGGCTGCCGCGGCGGCGCGACTGGCGCATCGGCTGCATCGGGGCCGGCTTCATCGTGCGCGATTGCCACCTCGTCGCCTACCGCGAAGCCGGCTTCAATCCCGTCGCCCTCGCCTCGCGCGACCCGGCCGGCGCGAACGCCTGCGCCGAGCGCCACGGCATCCCGACGGTTCACGCCACCGTCGCGGACCTGCTCGCCGACGAGTCCGTCGAAGTCCTCGACGTGGCCGTGCCGCCGGCGGCGCAGCCGGGCATCCTCCGCGAAGCCGTCCAGCACGCCGGGCACATCAAGGGCATCCTCGCGCAGAAGCCGCTCGCGCTGAGCGTTCGCGAGGGCCGCGAGATCGTCGAGTTGTGCGAGAGCGCTGGCGTCGTCCTGGCGGTCAACCAGAACATGCGCTACGACCAGTCGGTGCGGGCAGCGAAGCATCTGCTCGACCGCGGCGACCTCGGCGACCCGGTCCTGGCCACCATCGACATGCGGGCGATCCCGCACTGGATGCCGTGGGCCGAAGGGCTGCCGTCGCTGGCGACGTTCATCATGTCGATCCACCACCTCGACGCGTTCCGCTACTGGCTCGGCACGCCCGAGCGCGTGCTGGCCAGCACCCGGCCCGACCCGCGAACGAAGTTCCCGCACGACGACGGCATCAATCTGTACGTCCTCGAATTCGCGAACGGGGCGCGAGCGGCGGCGTGGGACGACGTGTGGACCGGCCCAGCCCGCGAAGGCGCGGACGGCGACATCGGCATCCGCTGGCGGATCGAAGGCACGAAGGGCCTGGCCCGCGGCACGATCGGCTGGCCCGGTTGGCCGGCGCGGGTACCGAGTACGCTCGACTACTCGACGACGGCCTCCGGCGGCTGGGTGTCGCCGCGTTGGCCGGAGGCGTGGTTCCCGGACGCCTTCGTCGGCACGATGGCGCAACTGCTCTGCGCCCTGGAGGACGGCACGACGCCGGAGATCGGCGGCCGCGACAACCTGGAGACGCTGGCGCTGTGCGAAGCGGTGCGGGCGGCGGCGCGCGAACACCGAGTCACGACGGTGGCGGAGTTCCTATAAGAGATTCGCCAAAGATGAACACAGATGAACGCGGATAAGACAGAACTATGTCTGTCTTTATCCGCGTTCATCTGTGTTCATCTGTGGCGAATCTCTTCCGGCGGTTCTTACACTAAGCTCCATGCCCGACCTGACCGTCGAACAACTGCTCGTCGAGGCGACACCCGAAGGCCCGCAGGTCACCGCCCGCTCGCCGGGCTTGCGCGACGAGTGGGTGCCGGAACTGCTGCGACTCTGTACCGCGTTCGGATCGCCGCCGCCGGGAGACTATCTGCCGGCGTGCGTATTCGCTCAGCCGCTCGGCAAGAAGTTCGTCGCCGTCGTCACGGCCGCGGCCGACGGTTCGCCGCCGAAGCTGCGCTTCCACGCCCTGGCGCTGTCGCGCGGCCTGTACGCGGCCGTCGGCGATCCGTTCCAGGTGGCCGAGCTGTTCCCGGCCCCGTGGGGCACACCGGTCGCCCTGCCGACCCTTGGCTGGCTCGGCGAGCCACTCCCCGCGCGCACAGTCGCACAGGTGCAGCGCGTCCTCCAGGAGGACGACTCGGCGACCTTGCTGGGGGGAGCGCAGGCGCTCGTGGACGGTGGCCGGCTGGTGTTCGAGCGGCCGTTCCCGGCCCCGGACCTGTTGCGCCGCCTGTGGTCGCTGTTGCCCGACGCGACGCGAGCGGAGCTGTGGCCGGCGAGCTACGTCCTGCAACCGGGCCTCGACCTACATGTGGCCGTGGTGCCGGCGCTCGACCCGAAGGCGTGGCTCGGCGCGCTGACGGAGCAGCAGGCCGGCGACTACCCCGAGGGGCGCTACGAGCGTTCCCTCCAAGTGGCCGTCGAGGCGGACGACCAGCGCTCGGTCGACCGGTTGTTCGCCCGGCGCACCAGCCGGCAGACGCTGAACCTGGCGGTGACGATCCTGGTCGTCGCCATCGGATTGTCGCTATTGTCCCGGCTGTTGTGACGTGCCCGCCGTGAAGACACTCCTGATCGCCGGGGCCAGTACCCGTGCCGCGGCGTTCTCGGCGCTGCGGGCGGGGCTGTCGCCCATCTGCATTGACTTGTTCGCCGACCGCGACCTCGCCGCGTTGTGCCCGGTGACGCGCGTGCCGTCCGGCTGCTACCCGCGCGGCATCCCTGTCTTGGCCCGCAGCCGGCCGCCGTCGCCGTGGATGTACACCGGTGGCCTGGAAAACCACCCGGACCTCGTTGGTCGCATGGCCGCGGCCCGGCCGCTGTGGGGCAATGGGCCGGATGCCCTACGCAAAGTCCGCGACCCGTACGCCCTCGCCGCGGCCTTCGCAGCGGCGGGGCTGCCGCACATCGACGTGCGCCGGCCCAGCGAGTTGCCGCGCGCCAACCGTTGGCTCGCCAAGCCGCTGGCTGGTACGGGCGGCGTGGGCATTCGCTTTGCCGGCCGTCGGCCCCCGCAGGCCGGCACTTACCTCCAGCGATACATCGAAGGGAGGCCGCACGCGGCGGTGTACGTCGCCGACGCTGGTGGCGTGCGACTCGTCGGCGTGACGCGGCAACTCGTCGGCTGCGACTGGCTGCATGCCCCGCCGTTTCACTACTGCGGCAGCGTTGGCCCGGTCGCCTGCGGCGGCGCGTGGCAACGACTCGGCGAAGTCGTCGCGGAGTACGCGAGTCTGTCGGGCGTGTTCGGCATCGACGCGTTGATGCGGGAGGGCGTGCCGTGGCCCGTCGAGGTGAACCCGCGCTACACGGCGTCGGTCGAGGTGGTGGAGTACGCGACGGGGGTGAGCGTGTTACTCCCCTCTCCCGGCTTTGCGGGAGAGGGGGGACAGAAGCTCGCCAAGGGCGTCTACTACGCCCCCGCTGATATCGTCGTCCCCGCCGGCCCGTGGGACGACGTCGTCGGCGTACCGCCCGACCGCGTGCCGCCGTTCGCCGATGTACCCGCCCGCGGCGAACGCATCGCGGCGGGCCGGCCGGTGATGACGCTGTTCGCCACTGACGAAACGGGCCTGCGGGCCGCCGCCGCCGACCTGGACCGCCGATTCCTGCGATGAAAGGGAAGCGATGGACCTCGACGAAGGGAACGCAGCGCGGCTGCGCGTCGCCTTGCACGACGTGGCCGGGGCGCGGGTCGTCGATTGCGGCGTGGCCGCGGCCGGCGGACTGACGGCCGGAATGTGGCTCGCGGAAACCTGCCTCGACGGCCGGGCCGATCTGACGCTGGTGCCCGGCGAGTTCGGGCCGTCGGTACAGGTGTGGAGCGACGACCCGGTGCGGGCGTGCCTCGGCTCACAGTACGCCGGCTGGCAGATCGCGGTCGGCAAGTTCTTCGCCATGGGCTCCGGCCCGATGCGAGCGCTCTACGGCAAGGAGGCGGTCTTCGACCACCTGCCCGACTGTCGTTCGGTCGCCAAGCCGGTCGGTGTCCTGGAATCGCGCAAGCTGCCGCCGGCCGAGGTCGTCGAATACCTGGCCGGCAAGCTGTACGTGCCGCCGCCCGAACTGACGCTTTTGGTCGCGCCGACGGCGAGCGTCGCGGGCACGGTGCAAATCGTCGCGCGGGCGTTGGAGACGGCCCTGCATAAGCTGCACGAACTCAAGTTCGACGTGACAGCGGTGACGAGCGGCTACGGCGTCGCCCCGCTGCCACCGGTGGCCGCCGACGACCTGACCGGCATCGGCCGCACCAACGACGCGATCCTCTACGGCGGCCGGGTCGAGCTATGGGGCCGCTTCGACGACGCGGCCATCGCCGAGACGGGGCCGCGGGTGCCGGCGTCGGCATCGCCGGACTACGGTGCCCCGTTCGCGGAGGTTTTCGAGCGGGCTGGCCGCGACTTTTACAAGATCGACCCGCTGTTGTTCTCGCCAGCGGTGGTGACGTTCCACAACCTGGCGACCGGGCGCTCCCAGGCGTTCGGCCGCACGGATGCGGCAGTGCTGCGGAAGTCGTTCGGCGGGTGAATCGCACCTTGTCCCGGATCGATCCGGTTGGCAGACTGGCAAAGACAGGACATGACCGACGGAGGACGACCATGATCGTGCCGCTGCAACGGCCGTTCGTCACAGCCGACGAGTTCGAGCAGATGCCGGACACCAAGGGTCTGGAGCTGATCGACGGCCACATCCGGGAGGTGCCGAGCGTGGGAATGGAAGCCAGCATCGTGGCGTCGCGCATCAACCGGATCATCGGGAATCACGTCGAGGCGAACCGGCTCGGCTGGGTCTGCGATGCCGAGTCCGAGCTAAATTGCTTCCCGAACCGTCCGAACCACATCCGCAAAGCGGACGTGTCGTTCATCCGCTACGGCCGCTTCGAGGACGAGCGGCCGCCGCGCGGCCGGTGCCCGATCGCTCCCGATCTCGTCGTCGAGGTGATCTCGCCATCGAACTCGTCGGACGAAATGAACGAAAAACTGGGCGAGTATCTTGCCGCGGGCGTGCGCCTCGTCTGGTACTGTCACGTCAACGAGCGAACCGTGACCGTGTTCCACGCCGACGGGTCGGCCGCGTGGCTCACCGCCGACAAGGAGTTGTCCGGCGAAGACGTGCTGCCCGGCTTCGCCGTGCGCGTCGCCGACCTGTTCCCCCCGCCGCCTCCGACGCCGAGCACCTGATGCGCCTCGCCCTGCTCGCCGGCGGCGATGGCTGGCACGTCCGCGACCTCGTTCGCGCTGCCAACGACCTCGGCCACGTCACCGACATCCGCGACTTCCGCAAGCTCGCCGCCGGCGTCGGCGCGGCGCTGGAGCCGTTCGCCGATACCGACGCAGTGATCGTGCGCACGATGCCGCCGGGGTCGCTCGAACAAGTCGTCTTCCGCATGGACTTGTTGCACCGCGCCACGGCCCGCGGGGTGCGCGTCGTCAACCCGCCGGCCGCGCTGGAGGCGTGCGTGGACAAATACCTGGCGACCGCCAAGCTCGCGGCCGCGGGGCTGCCGGTGCCGCCGACGGTGGCGTGCCAGACGGCCGACGCCGCGATGGAGGCGTTCCACGCCCTCGGCGGCGACGTGGTGGTCAAGCCGCTGTTCGGCTCCGAGGGTCGCGGCATGGTCCGCGTCGGCGACGCCGAACTGGCGTGGCGCACCTTCCGCACGCTGGAGCGGACGCAGTGCGTCCTGTACGTCCAGCAGTTCGTGCGGCACCCCGGCTGGGACTTGCGGCTATTCGTCATCGCCGGCCGCGTCGTCGCGTCGATGCGACGGCGCGCGGACGGCGGCTGGCGGACGAACATCGCCCAGGGCGGCCGCAGCGAGGCGCACTCGGCCACATCGGCCGAGGAGGAACTCGCGCTCAAGGCCGCGGCGGCGGTCGGCTGTCCGGTGGCCGGCGTGGACCTGTTGCCAACGCCTGAGGGCAGTTACGTCGTACCCGAGGTGAACGCGGTACCGGGCTGGCGGGCGCTCGCCCCAACATGTGGCGTCGACATCGCCGCGGCGGTGGTGCGCTTCGCGGCCGGCGGATAGAACGGACTCCGATGTCCGACGCTCGCGAATTCTTGCAGCATACCTTCGGCTTCCTCGGCTTCCGCGAGGGGCAGGAGGCCGTCGTCGAACGACTGCTGGCCGACAAGTCGGTGTTGGCCGTCTTCCCGACCGGCGGCGGCAAGAGCCTCACCTACCAACTGC
>CAZNSL010000309.1:0-6818 GCA_964574975.1 uncultured Alcaligenaceae bacterium
CCTCACGCCGCCATCGCTGATGCCGACTCACGCTTCAACCCCGTGAACGGATACAGGGCGGTTCCGGGGGCGATAGCGTGTTGGGCACGTTGGTCGGGTGCGTGGTTTTGGTCGTGCTGGGAATGGCGGGTTTCGGGTGGCTAGTGACTAAACTCCATCGCTAGGGGTAGGGAGAAATCCAAGAAGCGTTCGGGGAGTTCCACGGCGGCGGCGTTGCGTTCGTCGGCGTCGGCGCGGGCGGCGCTGTACTCGGCCACAGCGGCAAGCAACAGTAGGGCGGGAAGACTAAGCCGGTCAAGCGTCACGGCGGTACTCCTGGCCGCGCAGTTGCCGCAACGCTTCGCCAGCGTCGCAGCGCACGGCGTCGTGGTGGACGTCAAACAACGCGAACGCGTCCGAGGCGGGCAGCCGTTCGCTGAGTCACAAGGTCACGAAGCGGCCGTGCGGGTCTTCGGCGGAAAAGGGACGAGAGCGCGTAGCGGAAGTGGGGGCGGTGTTCAAGGGCGGGATTCTCCTGTTTGACGGTCGAACTTAACAACGATTTGTGTGCGACCTAGATGCTCGTATGCAGCCGGCGCGTGCCGGCGGTAAAGGTTCACGGCGGCAAGTTGGCCGGGGTCGGGCGGGGAGGGCACTACGTCCCATTCGGCGAGTGTGTGGAGAAGGCGTTGGACTGGCAGGGACTCCGGGAACGGGTCCGCCGGGTCGATAAAGATAGCCACCTCGCGGGGGGTAAGCTGCCGCGGCACGTTGTACCCGCGCACGGTGAGCCATTCTAACTCCCGCTCCACGGCCGGGCCGAAGTCTGCGGAGAGAGCGTTGCACCCTATGCGGAGCGACGGATTCTCCCGGTGCCACTCGCGGCTACCGCGCTTCGGCGGGTCAGAGGCGATGGTGGTCATGCTTCATTTATCTCCGACGGGGAGTTTCGAGACAGACAGACAAGTCACAAGACAGAGCGCCACAACTAGCTTCAATTTTCGCTGCACCAAACGTCCCAGTGGGGTGAGTGAGTGTACTCACGTTCGGACAGGTAATTAGAGAATAACTGTCTTATCTGTCTTGTCCGAATGTAAACCCTTACGCTGCTACCTCACCCACCAAGACACGCCCCACTGGGGCGTTGTCTTGGTGTGTCTTCTCTGTCTTGTATCCGATGCCGATAAACCCGCGAACTTGGCGACCGTTGACGTAGAACCGGTCGCCAGCCATCTTAAGCTTCGGAAACTGTCGGAAAACTTCCTTTCCGAAGTTCACGCGACTCAAGTGGGCGTACCCTTCGGAATGGCACCACGCCAGGTACTTTTGATAAAGGTCGCTACCCGCGATTTGGTGCGGCCCTTCGATGCAGCTATCGCGGAGGAACTGTATCGCCGGGTTACAGTCGTTTTTGTGCGTCTCTAACGCGGCTTCCGACGCGCGGCAGTGGGTGAACTGCATCTGGTTCGCCTGCAACCGGTCTAGCCCGGAGATGGCCCAATTCAGGATGCCGGGCATTTCATTGCTGTTGAGCCACCACCCCGCCTTGTCCATACCAGGGACGCGGCGTTCCGGCGAAATCGGCGAATCGAACGGAATGACGAGCATCCGACGCCACACGCCGCTAGACTTGTCCGTGACGTGGGGCAGGACGTTCGTTGCGAAGCATAGCCGCGCGGTCGGCACTGCCGAAATAGGCGTCTGGTGCTTCCTGTCGAACGTCATCCGTCCGCCGGACGTGTACGTCTTTAACCGGCCTTCGCTAACCTTGTCGAGCGAACCCATGTCGTCGGAGAAGTTAAGCAACTTGCCCACGGTCGCAGTCAGCGCGAACCGGTCGCCGAAAGCGTCCAGCCCGACCGACGACGCGTTCTCCGGCCCCACCAGCGCGGTCAGTACCGCACCGACGACCGACTTACCGTTTGCCCCGTCGCCGATCAGCACGAGAAAACGCTGCGCGTCAGTGTTCGGGAGCAACAGGTAGCCGGCGAACTCTTGCAGCAGTGCGACCTTCTCCGGGTCGCCGCCCAACGACAAGTCGAGCGCGGCCCGGAACCGCGGGCACGCCGCGCCGGGGTCATACGGGAACGGCAGGCAGGACGTGGTAAACAGGTTTGGGCCGTGCGGCCGCAGAGTGCGGGTTACGGTGTCCACCACCCCGTTCGACACACACACACAACACCCTGGGTCGTCGCTCCCCGTCAACGCACCCCCTGCATCCGAGGCCTGCGCCATAAGGTGCATCCGGACTGCCGCGACGTGTGCCGGCTTCACGGAGGGCACGGGGGGCGGTTGCTTCCCATTGGCTACCGCCGCACTTGCGGCTTTGGTCTGGTGGTCGCGGGCCGCCGCCGTCAGGGTGCGGCAAATGAGGTTGTCGGTTTGCACCCCGTCGAGCAACTCGTAATGCGTCCCGGTCCAACGGAATAACCCCCCGTCGCGGTAGATGATCGGGCCGGCGTCGCCGATGAGCTTGGCGAGTCGGGCCGGGTTGTCCCACGTCTCCCACGCGTGCGTTATCTTGCCCCCGCGCGGGTGGTTCGGCGACGGGGGCGCGTTAGTCGCTTCGTCCAGCTTCCGCTCTAGCTCCGCGTCATCCCACGGCGGCACCGCGTTGATGGCGTTCCACTCGCGGAAGAGCGCTAGTTGCTTCTCGCGGATGTGAATGGCGAAGTCGTTTACGATGAGACGAGCGACACGGTACGCCGAGTCATGTCCGCCGTTTCCCGAAACCGATGTGACTTCGGCGATGTACGCCCGGCACATAGCGACGCGGTCATCCGTCGCCGGTTCCGGGGTGAAGTAGCCCACGGGGCGGGACTCCTGTTCCGCTTTCTCCGGGGCGTCCTTCCGGGGCAAGCCGAGTCGCTCGGCAAGGTCGTCGCATCGCGCATAGAAGTCGCAAGCGTCCAGGGTCACAGGTTCGCCGCGCGTGCCGCCGCGCCACGTGTACGCGTCGCCGCTTGGGTGAACGCTCGGCGGTACGACGCACTGCCCACCGGTGGCGATTACGTCGAACCCGCCGCGATAGTGGAGCACCTTCGGGCCAACGACCGCCCCGCCGGCAACTGCCGCAATCAGCCGCGCCGGGAGTTGGTCGCACCCGGACAACCGCACGAATCGCTTTTCCCGGTTCCCCCTGACCGCGGTCATCGTGCCGGACGTTTCCGGGAACACGTCATTCGCAGCGCTGACGGCAAAAGGCGTGTCAAGGTCCAGCGCGACTAACGTCCCTGAGGCGTTGGTGGAGAGAGTACCGCAGAGAATGCCGACGTTGTCGCCGGGCCGGTGGTCGGTTACCTCCACACTACGTGCAGTCCACCCCGGTCGCGTGGGCCGTTTCTGTCCGTGCTGGAGGAAAACGATACCGATTCCTTCGCTGCGAAGTTCTTCCACGGCGGCAAGGACGGCCTGGTCGTGGGTGGATAAGGTGCGGGGGTGCGCGGTGTCGCGCAGAGAGGGGGCGGCGGCGGCGGCGGTCATGAGTGCCTCAAAAACACCAGAGAAAAGGGTGGGCGACCGCAGCGGGTTACGCTGCGGACAGAAGTGCGTTTAGCGAGTCGCGGTGGACGAAGTATCGCGCCCCGATGCGGATGAACCGCACGCGACCGGCGCGGCACCACGCGATGAGCGTGTCCCGGCAGATAGAGACGCCGGCGGATCGGAGCGAGTCAACCGCGGCTGTCAGAGAGAGGAGCGTCGGGCAGTCGGGGCGGGTAGTGGACATAGGTTCTCCTACATACATAATAACCAGTTCGCGGGAAAAGCTGTCGCGGAATCCGGGGAGAAACCCCGAATTCCGCGACTTTCTGACTACCTATATCGCCGCGAGTTGATCAAACCGCCAAAGAGGGGGCGACTATTTTCCGCCACGGACTTTTACCGCCGCGTCGCGGAGTACCCGTGACGCGGCGGTAATGTGAGAATAATGTCTGTGAAGCATCTCCGTACCCGTGTGCCCCAGCAACGCCGCGACGTGGGTATCGGGTATCCCGGCATTAAGCGCCCCTGTCGCGTACGAATGGCGAAACCCGTAGGCCGTCGCGTGTATCCCCGTACGCCTGCCCAGCCGAAGCATCCGGTTCGTGATGCTCTGCCGGTGAAACGGCCGGCCGCCGCGACCGCGGAACAGGTGCCCCGCTCCACCGTAGCGGGGCCTCTGTTCCGCGAGGATCGCGGCGGCGTCGGGTGACAGGTAAAGCACACGGGGCCGACCGGTGTGGTCTGTCTTGTGGCGATGTATCACCGCGACGGCGTTACCCAAGTCCACCGACTCCGCGGTCAGTCCCGCGGCTTCTGACGGCCGCGCCCCAGTGTGCCAAAGGAACCGGAGTAGCTGCCGGAAGTCGCCAGACGTTGCCGCGTCGATCACCGCGAACTGTTCGGGGGAAATCAGCGCCTTCGCCCCGCGGCTCGTCGGCGCGGGGACTTTCAACGGCAGCGGCCGGCCTGCCCAACGGAGGAATGAGCGGACGGTTGCAAGGCAATCGCGGCGGGTCGCTTGGCTCCACCCCCGTCCGTCCGCGATCCGCTCGACTTTTCGTGCGTCCAACGCGTCGAGCGTCAACGCCCCGAACGCTTCTACAAACGGTCGCAGCAAATGCCGGTACATGCGCCACGTGGTCCGCTGCACCCGGTCGCGGGCCGCGGAAAGGTACTCATCCACCACCACCTCCACTACCTGGGACGTTGAACCGGTGGGACTCGCACCCGCCGCCATAAGACGGTGCCACGCCGCGACGGCGGCCGCTTGGTTCTCGCGGCCGGTCACACCTAACCGGACTTGCCGGCCGTTGACCTTCACGTACCACCCGTTTTTGCTCGCCCTGTACCACGGTTTCGCCGGTCGCATCGCGCCTTCTCCCCGATGCCGGGTTGAAGGGGGGAAAGGTGCCCGAAAGGTGCCCCGCGGCGCGTCACCGAAAAGGGCGACGTGGACGAGGCGCTGCACCAGTTGATCGACAGCGATGGGCCGTACGTGCTGGACGTGATGGTGCCGTTCCAGGAGCACGTCCTGCCGATGATCCCCGCCGGCATGACCGTGCGCGACATCATCAAGGCGTGAAGCTCGTTTCGGGCGAGCCGGGAGCGTAAGCGACCGGAGTTGCGCGAGACAACTCCGGTCGCTGACGCTCCCGGCTCGCCTTGCATATGTTGCGGGCATGGGCACCGCCTCCGAACTCGTCGAGCTGCGCGGCGACGTGTCCGCGTCGCCCTACTTCAATGCCGACATGGCCCCGGTGCCGGCCGCCGGCCGCAAGTGGGGCCTGTGGGACATGGCCGCCCTGTGGGTATCGATGTCCGCGTGCGTGCCGACCTACATGCTCGCGTCGTCGCTCATCGACGGCGGCATGAACTGGTGGCAGGCCGTCGTCACCGTCTTCCTCGGCAACGTCGTCGTGCTGATACCGATGGTGCTCAACGCCCACGCCGGCACCCGCTACGGCATCCCGTTTCCCGTCTATTGCCGGGCGTCGTTCGGCATTCGCGGCGCGAACGTGCCGGCCCTGCTGCGGGCCTTGGTCGCCTGCGGTTGGTTCGGCATTCAGGCATGGATCGGCGGGGCGGCCATCTACACCATCCTGGCCGTGTGGGTGCCATCGCTTGCGAACTCCGCAGAAATCGCCGGCCTCGGCATCAACGCGGCGCAGCTCGGCTGCTTCCTCGCCTTCTGGGCGATCAACGTCGTCGTCATCGTCCTCGGCATCGACTCGATCCGGCTGTTGCTCAACATCAAGGCCCCGCTGTTGATCGCCTTGGGCCTCTTGCTCCTGGCCTGGGCGTACCAGCAGGCCGGCGGCTTCGGGCCGATGCTGGACCAACCATCGACGTTCGACGCCGGCGGACCGAAGGCGGGGCAGTTCTGGGCGTTCTTCTTCCCGGCACTGACGGCCAACGTCGGCTATTGGGCGACGCTGTCGCTGAACATCCCCGACTTCTCGCGCTACGCCCGCTCGCAGCGCGACCAGGTCCTCGGCCAGACGCTCGGCCTGCCGACGACGATGGGCCTGTACTCGTTCATCGGCGTGGCCGTCACCTCGGCGACCATCGTCATCTACGGCAAGGCGATCTGGGACCCGGTCGTTCTGCTGACGAAGTTCGAAAGTCCCGTCGTGCTGGCCGTGGCCATGTTCTCGCTGTGCCTGGCGACGCTGGCGACGAACATCGCGGCGAACGTGGTCAGCCCGGCCAACGACTTCGCGCACCTGTGGCCGAAGGCGATCGGCTTCCGCACCGGCGGCATCATCACGGCGGTCATCGGCATCCTGATCCAGCCGTGGCACCTCGTCGCTAACGCGGCGGTGTACATCTCCAAGTGGCTGATCGGCTACTCATCGCTGCTCGGGGCCGTCGGCGGTGTGTTGATCGCCGACTACTTCCTGGTCCGCAAGACGCGGCTCGACCTCGACGGACTGTACCGCCGGGACGGCCCGTACTGGTACGCTGGCGGATTCAACCCGGTGGCACTCGCGGCCCTGGTCGCCGGCATCGCTCCGTGCGTGCCGGGGTTCGTCGCCCACGTGACGACGCCGCCGGGCCAGGACGTGCCCGTCACGTTCTGGACGCAGCTTTACGGCTACGCCTGGTTCGTGAGCTTCGCCGTCTCGTTCGTGGTCTACCTGGCGGGCATGGCGGCGACGGCGGGCCGGCGGCAGTAGACCGCGGGCCGGGTCGGGAGAAATGGAGGCGGACGCCGCGGTGCCGGGCGGATTCGTCTTTCGTTGCACGGTTTCGGGGTGTGGGGTCGTGCAACGAATTTGCGTTGCATGCAACGAATGCAACGAAACAGACCCGCCGGCCGTGACGGCTTGAACATTTTCAATGTCTTCGTGGCGAGC
>CAZNSL010000310.1:0-6817 GCA_964574975.1 uncultured Alcaligenaceae bacterium
GACAATGACCTCCCCGAAGCATGAAGTTGCCCGACGGCCGAATGAACGGGGGCCGGAGCGGGCGCGGATTACACGTCTTGAATAATGGTCACCTGCCGCGTCTGCCGGGACTTCACGTCCCAGAGACGGAGTTCGATCTGCAGCGCCCGCACCCGGACGCGCAGAGGCATGGAACGATTCGTCGAGGGGTTGGGCACGGTGCCAGGGGTAAAGTGGCCGCCGTTCCACGGGTTGGACGAGTTGGCCGAGGTATTGGGGTCCGTGCCGCCATAGTTGTAGGTGGCCGGGCCAGTCGATAGTGTCTGGCGCGACCACGTGTCGAAGACCCGGACACTCTGGAGCGCGGTGTTGCGACCGGTCGCCGGCAGCGCGTCGAACGGGAAGTCGGGGTTAAACGACGTGGCCGAGTAGCGATCGGCCGGCCAACCCGCCCGGTTACCGACTTCGAGCGGCTGGAGGTGATCCGGCCCGGGCAACGGTCGGGGCGGCGCGTCCCACAGCGCCCTGACAGTGAAGCCGAGTACGTCGGCGAGCAACAGGTCGCTGGAGGCCCGGGCGCTGAACTGGTTGTCGGGGTCGCTCGGGATCGACTGCGGAGCGCGCAGGCGATCGGCCATCGGGATCGGCTGGTGCGCGAAGTCGGTGGTCGGGTTCGCGCGGCTGCCGAACGCAACCAGAGACCGGCGCAGCGGTGCCGTGATGTCCTGGGGCCGGTTCACGATCGCGGTCGAGTTGTTCGGGCCAACCCGCCAGGCACTCAGGTCGGCGAACGTCTCCGCAGTCCAACCGATCATCGCCGAGTCGGACTTCAAGTAAGTATTCGGGCCGCCCCCTGTGACCGGATCGTCCACGAGGATTTTCACGCGACGGTAGAGGGCGAAGCGCTCGAACTGGCCTGCGGGCAAGTTGTTCGCCGGCACGCCGGTGAACTGCCGCTGGTCGTACGGCCGGAGATAGTACGTCACCTCCGCCCAGACGGACGTGAGGTAGTTGCCGCCAATCGCCGGGCGGTTGTAGTCCGGCGAGTTAAACGACGACAGCGGTAGCGGCGGGTTAACGGCAATTTCACTGCCACTCGGAGGTGTGGTGAACGCCGTCACTGAGAGCGTCGAGGGTGAATCGACAATGGCGGCGAAGAACTCGTTCAACCGCTTGCCGTCGAGGCGCACCGTGAACTGGAGGACGTGGTCGGTGGATCGCTTGTGCTGCGCGAGCCGCTCGTCCGGGTCGACGTACTCGTTGAACTCGTTGGTCCCCGCCGCACCCTGGTAGATGCGGAAGTAGCCCTTGTCCGGCGGATACCAGCCCTCCTGGTCGAGCCGCTGGCTGCTCAGGGTCTCGCGGTTTGTGTCGTTGGAAAAGAAGTGCGGCCGGCACAGGTCGGAGCGGATGATCGCAGCGGCGGAGCGCAGTTTCTCCTGCATGTCGCCGGCGGTTTTGAGGGTGCGGAACGACTCCAGCCCCGCGATGAACGCGGTGGAGAGGATGTACATCATGAAGATAATCAGGGCCGCGCTGACCATCAGTTCGACCAGCGTGAAGGCGGCCCGGCGGCGGATAATGGGTGCGGTACGCACGGGATGAACCTCCGGGGGCGTCAGTACGTTTGCGGCGGCGTGTTCTGGCCGACCTGGGCCTTCAGGAACACCTCGGCCACGCGGTCCATCACGACGATCACTCGCTGCTGGAGCGACTGGCTATCGGCGATGTCGGTCTGCGTCTCCAGGGTGAACGAGTTCACCCCCTCCTCGACGTTGACGATGCGGTAGAAGCGCGCTTGCGGGTTGGCGTTACCCGCCGCATCGTACATGGTCGCGTCGAGAACCCAGGTGCCGCGGCGGATCGCCGGACGGCGTCCGGCGTTGTAGCCAGTGAAGTTGATGGTCAACTGGCGGCTGGCAACACTGCCGGGGTTGACGACGGTGGCCGCGAACGCCTCCTCGGCCGATGGCGTGTTGAGGGGGCGGTTCTGGTACACGACAACGTAGACTTCCGCGGTCTTGCGGTTCTCGCCGATCGGCGTATTGACTGGCCGGCGGAACAGCCACGCCCAGGAATAACGGCCCTGGCGTTCGACCGCTGCGTTTCCGAGGCCTGTCGTGGTCTTCGGCTGGCCCTCCGGCGTGAAGGTCATGTCATCCATCAGGGTGGTGTGCCGCTGGACGAACAACCGGCTTTGTAACAGCCCTTCGCCGAGGCGAACCCAGGTCTTGTCCGGGATGCCGGCCGAGCCGGTCGGATCGTTGTAGCGCGTGTACAGCGGCCGGCGGGGAATGTAGCCTAGCTTGCCCCCGGCCTGGGGGATGGCCCCGCTGTACGCGGCCGCGGTTGTGAGCGGCGCGGCGACCCAGTATTGCCGCTGGATCTGCCCCGTCCCGGTCGTGAGGCCGTGCGCGTCCCAGCCGATCGGATCGACGAAGACCGGGTAACTCGGCTGGCCGCGGGCCAGCTCGTCGGGCATCGGCATCAGCCACTTGTCGTTCGGGTTGGACGGGTTCTCCCGGTACGGTTTCGGCCCCCCGCCGGAGCGGTGGAAGAACGACGGTTCGGGCAGTTGGCAGGCACCGGCCGCGTTCACACCGGGGTAGGGCGAACTGGTCGCCTGATTTGGGTTGTCGTCGAAGTTTGGGTCGTCCATGGCCATGATGAACCGCTGAGGGGAGCGGGGATACTTGTACGTCGTCGACGTGTCGCGGAACGCCCGGCCGCTACCGTCATTGGGATACTTCCCCTCGACATCGTCGCAGGCCTGCTTCCAGATCACTCGCGACAGTGCCCCGCCGTTGGCGGCCGCCTCAGCACAGCGCTGGTCGCGCAAGGCCTGCGCCATCTGCGACGCTCCGAGCGGGAACAGCGACAGGATCGCCAATAGGCCAAGGCCCATCACGAAGATGGCGATCATCACTTCGATTAACGTCACGCCGCGTCGGCGGTTCAT
Organism: uncultured Alcaligenaceae bacterium; assembly: GCA_964574975.1. Taxonomy (GTDB): domain Bacteria; phylum Planctomycetota; class Planctomycetia; order Gemmatales; family Gemmataceae; genus JAXMAS01. The sequence continues at coordinate 2,939 of CAZNSL010000310.1, forward strand.
AATCTTGTCCCTCCGTCAGTTCACTGCCCGGATGACTGCGCGCCCTGGGTGTAGAAGAACGGATTCCAGTTCGCACCAGGCTGTAGCCGGGTCGCATCGACCGGGTGGGCGGCGACCAGGCCGGTGCGAGTATAAACGCAGATGATCGAGTTCTCGCCGGGCGGCAGCACCCGCGGGTCGGTCGCCACGAGGTCGTTGCCCGCGAGCGGGCCGGGCGTATTCACCGTCGCGTCGCGCACCCACAGGCAGACGCGGGCCGACGACGCCCCAATCGTACTAACAACCCGTCCCGACGGATCGAACAGGATGTCGAACGGCGCGGAACCGCCGCTGTTCACAAACCCCGGGAACAGCCGATACCACGACGGGAAGCCGGAGGTCGCCTCGCGCGAAATGTCGATGGCAATGCCCCGCGGCAACAATAGCGTCGGCTCGCCGGGCAGCGGGCGGGCCTGGCGGTAGATCGTGTAGTTCGACGACTGCGGCAGCGACCCGTCAACGTTCGGCGAAATCGCGGCCGGGAGTGCGGATCCGTAATCCTCTCGGCGGGGGGTCAGGGAAAGAACCGGGTAACTCAGTTGCCGCTGCCGCGTCGCGGGGTCTGCCGCGTTGAAATTCAGGACCGACCCGCCAATCTCGGCATCGAGTTCGATCCGGTACTCGTTCGCTGCCACCGCTGTGATGTTCACGATGCGGCGGATGGCGGAGGCGTTGTCGGGCGGGTACAGTCCCGCGACGGTCAGGTCGATGATGTCGCCGGCCTGCACGGCCGCGTTACCCGCGAGCGGTACCTCGACACCTCTGAGACGGATGACCTTGTACCGGTCGGACTGCACGGCCGAGTTGTTGTCGAATGGCACTTCGACCGACCCGCCGGTGAACGGAGCCGGCGTTTCGATGTACTGCAACTCGGTGACGTACTGCGCGTAAGCCGGGCCGGACGGGTTCAGCAATCGCACTCCGCTGGGCCGCGGGTGGATGTCGGTCATGCTGCGCACGGCCCGACCGCGGGCGATCCGCAGCCACGACTGCACCTCGCTGGCCCCGCGGGTGGCGCGCTGCTTGTCGCCCAACCGCGGGCCGAAGGCCGCCACCAGGCCGAGCAGGACGACGATCAGTGCCATGACGATCAGCATTTCGATGAGCGTCAGGCCGCGGCGGGGTGCGGTTCGCACGGCTCAGTCCCCCCTCGCGCCACTGCGGCGCAAACGGTAGCTGTAGATGTTGTCGTCCGAGTAGTAGCCCCAGCCATCGGGTGGCTCGGTGGCTGGCGGCGGTCCATTGGGGTTGCGCGCCATCGTTCGCGGCACGATGCCCCACTTGCCGTCGCGGCCCGCGGAGGCGATGACCGGAATCAGGTAGCGGGCCTTCGGGAACAGGAAAGGGTTGTCGGCGGCCGTAAACGGAGTGGGCGGCGACGGCTGATAATCGGGATAGTTGGCCGTGTTGATGGCGGTCGGGTTCAACGCGTGGAAGGTGCTCGTGTACTGGTTGCGCAGGACGACTGGCCAGTTGGCGTTGTAGAGAGTTCCCTCGGGGTCAACCGGGTCGCGTCCGCTGCCCGGTGACGACCTGATAATGGGAGCCGAGTATGTTGGTTCGTTCTTGACGTAGATGGCCGAGTTCAACTCGTCGTTACCCGTGGGGTACAAATAGAACCGCAGCGGGTTGCCGTAGGAGTCAATCAGAACCTGAAACTGCTGTCCGGTCGTCGCGGCCCGCGTCTGGAGAGCCGACGGTTCGATGGCGTCGTCGAGGTTGCTCGACGCGGCCTGGCCGCGACGGCCCTGCGAAAGTGCCAGGTACAAGAGGGCCGACGACTCCCAAGTCGGGTCCGGCGCGACGCCGGTGCAGTTCTTCGCGTAGGTCGCCTTGGCCGGAAAAACACTGATGGGCGCGATGGCCCCACCGGGGTTGAGCGCGACGGCGAAGGTCGCGGGGAACTCTTGATTGAGCCGGGCCTTGGTGTAGATGACGCGGGCGAGTCGGGCGTCGCCCGCCGGCGCGGCCGGCGTGCGGGCCATGGCCATCGCCCAGACCGGCACGGATTCCTCGGCGACCTGTTCGAGAACGGCCTTGTACTGCTGGTCGAGTGCGCTCTGGAGCTTCTGAAGAGTCGTTTCGGTAAAGCTCTTCATCTGCGACTCGCGCACGGTGAACACCGCGCCGATGGTCAGCGACGCGAGGACGCCGATGATCGCCATGACGACGAGCAACTCGATCAGCGTCATGCCCGCTCGTCGGGCGGTCGTGGTGGTACGGCAACGCATGGCCGGTGGCCTCCTCGGGGGTCAGTTGCCGGCGATGCCGAGCTGGGTCGCGTGGAAGTTCGCCATGTCGTCGATGCCGTCCTTGTTGTTGCCGATGCCGGTCGGACCGCCGGCCCAAGTCGGGCCACCCACGCCAAACCGCGTGTCGCGGCCGGCACAGATGATCTGGAAGCCGCTGGGGTTGGCGAAGCGGGTCGTTACGCCCGGTCCGAACCGAGTGAGAAACGGGGCGACCCAGAAGGGCTGCGCCGTAGTCGATCCCTCGTCGCGATACGTAACGACATACGTCGGGTTGTTCGTCTGCTGCTGCCAATTGGTCGGATAGTTCAGTGGCATGCGGTAATCGTTACCACTGCCGGCCGAACTGTAATAGATGTATGGTGCACGACCATAGACATCGATAAACGAAGGGTAAGGGAAGTTCGACCCTTCCGGAATCGACCGGAGCCTATCCGACGGGAACTCGTAATGCGGTTGCTTTCGGTTTCCCGTCTGCTTCATCGGATCGGTCGGGTCTGTCGAGAAACCGACCGGGATACCACCATCGCGGTAACCGCCGAGGAAGAACACAAGCGTTTGATGGCCACTCAGAACAGTGGGCTGGCTACTGCCCGATTGCCAATACGCGCCGTTTGAGAGACGTGAAGTATTGATCCGCGGCCAGAGTGAAGTGATGAACTGGACTGAAGCTGGGTCCGTTGCCGGCGGTAGGACGAGCCTGTCGGGCATGTACGACACCTGATAGTCCTGTTGGAATGCCTTGACGGCCATGGCGAGTTGCGACAGTTCGCTGCGCACCTTGACCTCGTCGCCCTTGCCGAGCGCTCGCACCACGGCGGCGGCGGTCAGCGCGAACATGATGCCCAGGATCGTGATGACGATCAGCAGCTCGACCAGGGTGAACGCCCCGCGCCGCCGTAGATGATTGGCCCGACGCATCGTTGAATCTCCTCGTTCGGTAGCCCCGCCAGCCGGGAGCGCCAGCGACCGGATTCCCACGCGCCCGGTCGCTGGCGCTCCCGGCGAGCGGGCCGGATTATTTGCTCAACCCCTCGAGCAGCTTGATCAGGGGCAGGAACAGTGAAATCACGATCGCACCGATGATCAAACCTAACACGACGATCATCAAAGGTTCCAGGGCCGCGATCAGGCCCTTCACCAGCGTGTCCACTTCCTCGTCGTAGAAATCGGCCACCTTGAACAACATGCTGTCCAGGTCGCCCGTCTCCTCGCCGACCTCGACCATGTTGACGACCATGTCGTCGATCAGCCGCGATTGCTTCAAGGGTTCCGCGATCGTGTCGCCCTCGCGAATCGACTCGATCACCCGCGTGAACATCCGCTCGAAGACCAGGTTGCTACTCGTCTCGCGGACGATCGACAGTGCTTCAATAATAGGCACGCCCGATGCGATGAGCGTGCCGAGCGTTCTCATGGTTCTGGCGACGGTCGATTTTTCGAGGATCTTGCCCATTAAGGGGATCCAGAGCTTACAGCGGTCCACGGCGTACGCCCCGGACTTACTGAGCCGGATGAGCTTAATGAGCAGGAAGAAGCACAGCGGGAACAGCGGTAGCACCCACCAGTAGTCGGCGAACCACATGGAGGT
>CAZNSL010000311.1:0-6817 GCA_964574975.1 uncultured Alcaligenaceae bacterium
TTCGTAATACTTGCCGGTCTCGTTGTACTTCAGGTCGAGCATCGGCATCGTCAGCTCGCCGCCCGTGACGATGGTCGGCCGTTTGATCCGCGCGTAGCGCTCGTCCCAGCTCACGTCCTTGAGGAACATGCTCTCCAACCCGTCGGGCCGCGGGCCTTCGACGGATTGGTGGACGATCGGGTCGAACAGCTTGATGATTGCGCCGTTGGCCTCGACGGCGTAGGGGATGAAGATGTCGTCGCCCATGAGCCGCGTGATGCGCTCGGCGAGGCTGGTCTTGCCGTTGCCGGGGTAGCCGAACAGGAAGATCGACGCGGCCGAGTTGATCGCCGGGCCGATCTCGTTGAACACGGCCGGCGTGATGACCAGGTCCTGGAACGCCCGCTGGATCGACCGGCGGGTGACGACGAGGTTCTTGATGGTCTGGGCGGCGACGCTCTCGACGTAGTCCTCGAACGGCACCGGGCAGGGGCCGGAGTAGCTGGTCTTGGCCAGGGCGTCCTGGAGGGCGAGCGTGCCCTTGGGCGGCTTGATCTCGTATTCGTAGCTGGCGTCGCCCTGGCCGCGCTGGCCGACGATGTCCACCAGCCCCTGCTTGCGCATCATGGGCAACAAGGGCGAGAGGACGCTGTAGTTGAGCTTGATCTCGTTGCCGATCTCGGTGCCGGTGATCCGACCGCGGTTGTAGATCGCTCGCAGGATCATCTCGAACAGGAAGGTCGTGCTCAGGCCGGTCTCGGCGGGCACCCGCGGCTGCTGCGGCTCGTAGCGCGTGACGCGGGTCTTGGGCGTCTCCGCGTCGTCCTCGGCCGGCGGCGGGTCGCCGAGCATCGGCACTTCGTCGAGCGCGCGGCCGTCGCGCAGCACCTGGTTGGCGAGGGTGTCGTAGTGCGACTGGTGCAGTTGCAGGTGGAGGATCGCGTCCTCGTCGCCGGCGGCAACGGCATCCTGGAGGCACTGGGCTACGGCCTGGGCGACGGTGTACTTGACGCCATCGACGTAGAGGTGGTGCAGGTACTCTCCGGGCCGGACGTAGCAGTCGACCGAGTGATCGCTGCGCTCGAGCATCTCCTGGTAGTATTCGGGAGCCAGTAGAAAGCGCATCGCGATCCTCGCCGTCGGACGGAAGGAAAAAGGGGTTCCGCCATTCTCATAGCATTTGCCGCGTCCCGATGCCAGCGATGGCGGTCAGCCGGCCCCGGCGTCGGGCAGTCCGGCCACCAGCCGTTTCGGGGCGACGACGCGGTAACTTTCGTCTACCCACTCGCGCAGCATCTCCAGCGGCACCTTGTCCTTAGGGCCGAACGTGCACGTCACCCAGCCGCTCTTGCCTAGCCCGTAGCCGGTCGGCTCGGCGAACGGCAGTCCGAGGGCAAGCGCGTTCGACACTGGCAACTTGGTGGTCACCCGCAGTGTGCCGCTGTCGTTGGCGAGGATGAGGAACATCTTGCCGCGCACCTTGATGGCGCGGTGGCCCCAGGGGAAGTCCTCGGCCGCCTCCGGATAAGTCAATGCGAAGTCGCGCAGTGCGAACTCGGCACGGGTTAGGGCGTCGCGTTTGGTCATGCTTGCCCCCGTTGTTTTGCCGTCTTAGCCCCGGGACGCCTTGCGTTCGGCGTCGTCGGCGAGTTGTTCCGTTGTTCTGCCGTCTTAGCCCCGGAGGGGCGGGCGTGGGTAGCCAGGGGTGTCAACCCCTGGAACCGTTACCCCGCGCGAGTCCAGCCCCGGAGGGGCGGCAGAGCTTGAGCGCGGGATCGTCTGCCGCCCCTCCGGGGCTACCAACGCGTTCGCATCATTTCCAGGGGCTGACGCCCCTGGCTACCCACGGCCGCCCCTCCGGGGCTAAGACACCGAGCATGCATCCGCGTCACGCCGACTAGGTCGCAGCTACGCAAGCGGGCTGTCCTCCATCCGCAGCATCAGTTGGAAGTACACCACGTCGAGCCAGCGGCCGAACTTGTAGCCCGTCTCGCGGAAATGCGCCACCGGCACGAAGCCGAGCGACTCTTGCAGGGCGATGCTCGCCGGGTGTTCCGTACATGCCCCGCCGATGACCGTGTGGTGCCCCGCCGCTCGCGCCCGCTCGACTAGGTCCGCGACCAGCGCCCGGCCGATGCCGCGGCGGTGGTGGTCGGGATGCACGTACACCGAAAACTCGACCGAGTGCGCGTAGCCGACGCGCGACTTCCACGGCGACAGGGCCGCCCAGCCGACGACCGCGCCATCGGCTTCCGCCACGACGACGGGATGCGCGGCGGTGCGGCTGATGAACCAGGCGCGGCGCTCGGCGACCGTTTCCGGTTCGTACTGGAAGGTGCAGGTCGAGGTGGCGACGTAGTGGTTGTAGATGGCGTTGACCGCCGGCAGGTCGGCCTCGGTCGCGGGGCGGATCGTCGGCGGCATCGCTCGGCCCCCGCTCACTCGATGCCCAGCTTGTCCTTGCGCGTCACCTTGTCGCGGACGAACGTGACCTTAATGTGCCGCTTGTCCGACCCCCAGCGGTAGACGGAAATCGCGCTCTTCGCGGCACCCATCGATTGCAGGTCGCCGCCGATGCCGACTGCGCCGGCGACCGACGAGCCTTCGGCCATGGTCAGGTCCGGGTCGGTCTCGCCGTCGGGGCCGAGGATCGCCTGGACCTCGGCGAGCGACATGCCCTCCTTGATCTTGTCGAAGTTGGCCTGGGTGAGTTTCGCGTTGCGCTTGCAGCCGGGCAACGCCAATATCGTGCAGGCCACGGCGACGGCCACGAGGCGGCGGAGGTCGAGAGCGGTCACGGCGGTCTCCCTTGCGGCGCGGGATGCGGAAGCCACGCCCGACAGTGTACCCGCCGCCCCACCGCCGGGCCAGCATCACTCGGGCCAAGCAGCTGGACTTCCCCACGAAAAGTGGACACGAAGTTAACGGAGTGTCGGGTTGTGCCGGCGCTCGTACTCGGCTGGGGACAGGTACCCCAGCGACGAGTGCAACCGGACCGGGTTGTAGAACAGTTCGACGTACTCGAACACGATCGCTTTGGCGTCGTCGCGGGTGCAGCCGGCGGGGAAGTCCCGCTCGCGCTTCAGGCTGGCGAAGAACGACTCGACGGGGGCGTTGTCCCAGCACTGCGCGACGCCGCTCATGCTGCACGCGATGCCGTGCTTGCGAAGCAGTCCTTGGTAGTGCGGACTGGCGTATTGGCTGCCCCGATCCGAGTGGGCCAGCAGCCCGGCCTCGGGGCGACGACGGCCCAACGCCAAGTGCAACGCATCGACGACGAGCCGACTGGTCATCGTCGCGTCCATCGACCAACCGACGATGCGCCGCGAGAACAAGTCCTCCACGACGGCCAGGTACAGCCACCCCTCGGCCGTCGGCAAATAGGTGATGTCCGCGCCCCAGGCTCGGTTCGCCTCGGCCGGCGTGAAGTCCCGGTCGAGGACGTTCGCGGCGACCGGCAGGTCGTGCCGCGAGTCGGTCGTGCGGACGAACCGTTTCGCCATTTTGGCCTGGATTCCCCGAGCATTCATCCGTTCGGCCACGAAGTTCACCGAGCAAGGAAGGCCGCGATTGTTTAACGCGACGGTCCTCCGCGGACTGCCGTAACAGTGACGGACTTCGGCGTGAATCTCGGTCATGGCGTCGTACACCTCCTCCCGTCGCCGCTCGGCCGGGCGGGCGGGCCGGTCCCGCCAGGCGTAGTAGCCGGCGGCCGAGACCTCGAGGGCGTCGCACAGCCACGCAACCGGCCATTGGTTGCGGCACTCGTCGATGAACGCGAAGGTCAACTCGAGTGGCTGGCGAAGTAGGCGGCGGCTTTTTTTAAGATGTCGCGTTCGGCCTTGAGCCGCGCCACTTCGCCGCGGAGGCGGTGCAGTTCTTCGTCTTGGGGCGACATCCGACCGTGGCCGGGAAAGGCGTCCGGTCCGTCGGCGCGGAACGCCTTGAGCCAATCGTGAAGTCGGTTTTCGGTGACGCCGAGCCGCCGGGCGACTTCGGCGACGGCGAGGTGCTGATCGGCGACCATGCGGACGGCTTGCAACTTGAACTCGGCGGTGTAGGTCTTGCGCGTCTTCGGCATCGGTGTTGATCCCTCCTTCGGGAGTCTACACCGTTAACTTGGTGTCCACCAAACGTGGGGAAGCCCAGTGTCTTGATTGGCGACTGCTGGGGGCATCACCCCGAAAGACACCCCACGGGACGACATCGGGATGGCTGTTCAACGCGTTGTCGAACCCCGGAAGCCCAGGGCGCGCTAACTCCACCTGACCGATGCTGATGAAGTCGCCGGTGAGGAAGGGACTGACGGTGGAATGCAGTTGCCGGGCATCGATACCTTGATAGTCGGCGGAGTACGCATCGAGCGTCAGGCGATCTTCCAGGCATACGAGCCTGGGTACGAAGGCGTAGGTCCGGCGTGGGTTCGTCCACGCGGACCTCGGACGCGCGCGCGTAAAACCTGTTGTGTGTCGGCGGCTAGACTTCACGATGTCACTCCTTGGCACGAGTCGCGCCCTCGACTGTCGATGGCAAGCGGCTGATCGGATTAGAATGGTTGAAGACGTACCGGAGTGTGCCCTGTGGCTGTCACGATCCGGCAACGGCCACATGCCGCAGGAGTGTCACTTCCTTTTTGTCGGCGTCAAACAACTCCAGGGCGTAGGTTCCTGCCCCGGCACGGCCCAGCGGAGCCCAAAGGTAGAAGAACACGGTGTCCTGCGTTGCCGCACGGTCCTTGGACTCAGGAGCGTAGGCGACTCGGACAACCTGGCCCCGGACTTCCACGGCCTGCACCCACCCGTAGCCCGGGTGACTCGAGCCACAGCCGAAGTAGGCGACCAGCCACAGGGGCGGCCCTCCCTTGCCGTCATTCGGGCTTGCGGGGACCGTGGTGTCGGTTTGCCAGTCGGCGGCGAAGGCCCGGCGCGTGGCCTTGACCGCGGCCGCGATGTCCCCCCCGCGCACCAGCGCAACGTTCATCGCCCCACCCCCCCGGGCCAGATTTTCCCGGTACAGTTCGCTGAGATCGAACCCGTGCGGCTCGCGCCCGCCGTCCGTGATGAGTTTACAGCCGCCGCGGACGCCGGGCGTCGCGTAGCACGATTCCAGCGGGATCGCACGCAACGGTCCCGTGACCGGGGCCGCCATCGGGATCCCTCCCCCTTGTTCCGTGGGCGGGCCCACTTTTGGTGGTGGTTGCTGTTGGCTACAGGCTAGACCGAGTACACCCGTGACGGCAAGTGTGACGGTTCGCATACGCATCATTCCCACCCCTTCGGGCGGCTGCGATGGCAGTAGCTTTCTGGCATCGGCCGGATGGGGGACGTTTGCGACGGGCGAAGCTGATGTCCGGTGAATCAACAGTCATACGGAAGCAGGCAAGCATGGCAAGATGGCGTCCAGAACTCCAGAACGCCAGAACGCTAAGGGACAAATGCCCTTCGGCGGTTGATCGTAGTGGCGAACCGAGCGCGGAACGGTACGAGCCGCCAAGCCACTGACACCCCTCGCGGTGATGAAAACTGCGGTCGGGGCGGTATGGCGTTCGCCGGCGGTGCGCGATGACCACCAGAGGCGCGATGGCCCGAGACCCGAGGACGGAACGGGCAACTCTCCTTGCACCGGCGGCTGCCGCGTGCGACCATACACGGGCACCCGAACCGGAGGCTCCGCATGGCCCAGCCGACCACACAAGGCGACGGCCCAGACAAGAGCGCCAAGACCCAGGCCGCTCCGCCGGCCGCCGACCCCTCGGCCGTCACCCTCGACACCCGCGCCGGCGCGACCCAGCGCGTCCCCTCGCCGGGCCGAGCGTTCGGCGAGTACGAACTCATCGAAGAGGTCGCCCGCGGCGGCATGGGCGTCGTCTTCAAGGCCCGGCAGCGCCACCCCGAACGGCTGGTCGCCCTCAAGATGGTGCTGGCCGGCAGCCTCGCGTCGCCGGAGCAGTTGCGTCGCTTCCGCGTCGAGGCCGAGGAGGCCGGCCGGCTCGACCACCCCAACATCGTGCCGATCTACCACGTCGGCGAGACCGACGGCTACCCGTTCTACGCGATGAAGTTCGTCGAGGGCGGCAGCCTCGCCGACCCGGCCAACCGCCCGCCGGTGGCCGAGGCCGTGCGCCTGGTCGCCGCCGTCGCCCGCGCCATCCACCACGCCCACCAGCGCGGCATCCTGCACCGCGACCTGAAGCCCGGTAATGTGCTGCTCGACGCCGGCCGCCGACCGATGGTCACCGACTTCGGCCTGGCCAAGCAACTCGACGGCGACTCGGACACCCACTCCGGCACCATCCTCGGCACGCCCGCCTTCATGGCCCCGGAGCAGGCCGCCGCCCGCAAGGACCTCACCGTGGCCGTGGATGTGTACGGCCTGGGCGCGATCCTGTACTACCTGATCGCCGGCCGGCCGCCGTTCGCGGGCGACTCGGCCGTCGAGGTACTGCGGCAGGTCGCCGAGGTTGAGCCGCCGTGGCCGAGCGTGCTCAACCACCGCATCGACCGCGACCTGGAGATCGTCTGCCTGCGCTGCCTGCACAAGGACCCGGCCCGGCGCTACCCCTCGGCCGAGGCGCTCGCCGACGACCTCGACTGCTACGCCCGCGGCGAGCCGATCCTGGCCCGGCCCGTCGGCCGCGTCGAGCGAGTCGTCCGCTGGGCGAAGGGCAACCCGACGGGGGCGGCGCTCGCCGGCACACTCCTGGCCGTGTTGCTAGCCGCCGTCGGCGCGGGCCTGCTGCACAACGCGCAACTCCGCGACGCGCTCGCCGAAACGGACCAGCAGCGGCGAACCGCCAATGCGGCCCTGACGGAAGCGCACGAAGCCCGCGCCGAAGCCG
>CAZNSL010000312.1:0-6525 GCA_964574975.1 uncultured Alcaligenaceae bacterium
GGCTTCGCGCTCCCCTCGCAGACTCGGGTCGCGGCGTCACGGGGGTATCGAATGAGCTACGCCGGAACGGTCGCGCTCACGACCCCTTCTCGACGACCACGGGGGCCGCGTCCTCGACTACCCGGACGACGATCTTGAACCCGAAGTCCTTGCGTGGGACCGCGCGGAATGGTTTGAGCGCGTCCGACCAGAATGCATCGAGTTGCGGAGCCGGATCGAAGTCGGCGACCGCCGCCTGGCGGTAGAAGACACCCTTACCTTGCGTGACGCCGAGCCGGACTGACCCGGTCAGGTGATAGCAGCCTGGGGCGGCCGCCGCTTCCACCGGACCATTGCGGTGGTTGAGCGACAGTTCCTGCCCGCACGCGGCTGACGATGCTTCCACGTTAATCGACAAAAGGGACGTGCCGCCAAGCGCCAGACACGCGGTGGCCGGCCCCTGGTCGGCGCTGCCGCACGGCTTGCCGCACTTGAACCAGTCCAGGCCGCACCCCTTGCCGCAACTGTTCGGGTCGGTCACCTGGAGCGTCCCGATCACGCGCCCAACCAATCCGATTCGGGGCGGCCGAACACCCGTGCGCAGTGGGACGATTTCCAATTCCTGGTCGAGGTTGAACGCCATCGCCGCGGACGACCCGTGGCAGTCCGACCCCACCACGGCCGAGCCGCCCATCGTCACGACGATGGTGTGCGGCTCCGGCTGCTCAACGACGATGGACCCGCCGCCGGTTTGCGTGTCTTTGGTTCGCGTCGGAGCGACCTCGGCGTGCCGGGAACGCAGGACAATCTGGTAAGCCGGGTCGGCAGCATCGACGACCGCGGGACCGAACAGCGCGACCAGCGCGGCCAACATGAGCGAACGACGAATGAACATGGCTCGGCACCTTCCGTGGCAGGTGGGTGGACGGCGGGATGTCCTTTCCGCTGCTTACTCACTTCGACCAGCCTTGCTAGTCGTTCCGCCTCAATCCCACTTACCCGTATTACTGTCCCTCTCCCCAAGCTCGGCGAATCGTCGTAATCCGCAAATCGGTCGCGAACCGTCAATACGCTCTTCGAGCCTGCCGATAAGTGAAGATGTAACGGTCGTATCGATCGTAATGCCGCGTTACGCCGTCGCTCGCTTCCTTGGAATCGGGATGTCGGCTCGCGCTCGGGGAAAGCTCATGCGAACACGAACTCCAGCCCGCCTGCGGGGCGCGTGCTTCCGCTGGGCCGTAAGTGTCCTGGTCGGACTCGGTGGTGCGAGCTTGGCACCGTCTCAGACCCCGCCACCGGCTCTGCAACCGGCCCCGACCGATCGACCGACGCCAGCCGTTCCGCAACCGGTCACTCAACTGACAACACCGGCACCGCAACCGGCTCCGCCGGTTCCGGCTGTACTGCCACCGATCGCGACGACTCCGACCAGTCCGCCACAAGGACCGACCGCTCCGCCGGCCACGCCGGCGATCCCGACCGATCCCCCCAGCGCATCGCTCGTGTTTCCCGACGGCGGCTTCCCGGCCATTTCAACGGCTCCCGAAGGCGGCATCCCCGATGCGCGCCCCGAACAAGGATCGGGTGGCTTATACCCCGCGTTGAAGCCACCGGCCGCGGACTATTCGCCGACCGGGTACATACCGCGGGAAGCCCAGGAGGGGCCGGGGGCCATTGAGTACCGCTCGTACATCACCACGCCGACGGGCCGAGACTTGCTCTACACGCCGCCGCAATTGCCCGAGGCGGCTTACCTGCTGCCCGCGGTCGGCCCTCACCAATATGCCGACTACGCGCCCTTCGGATACGAAGCGCGCGACACCGACGAGGGCCAAGCTCCCGGCGTGCCGGAGTTCACGCCGATCACGGCCCCGCCGCGCATCACGCCGGAGGAAGCCGCTCGGTTCGTCACGCGGGGAATCACCCCCGGTTCGTATCTCGTACCGGGGACCAACACGTCGTTCCGTTTCCGCGGCTTCGTCCGCGCCACGGCGCTTTACGACTTCGACCCGATCGGCAGCCGCGACGACTTCGTCACCAACACGATCCCGGTCCCGCAACAGGACGGACAAAACTTCAATATCAGCGCCCGCTACAGCCGGATCGGCTTGGACACCTGGACGCCCACGTCGTTCCGCGGCTTGAACGTCCACACGTTCATCGAGGCCGACTTCTTCAACGGCCCCGCGCAGGCCGTCGGCGGCGGCGGCAACCCGTTCCGGCTCCGCTTCGCGTTCGTCGATTTCGGCTACTTCCGAGTCGGTCAACAGAACACGGTATTCATGGACGGCAATGCCTTCTCGAACACGGTCGATTTCGCCGGTTCGCGCGGCCTGGTCAATCAGCGCCGTCCCGGCATTCGGGCGACGATTCCGTTGGCCGACAACCTGTTTTGGGCCGGTGGCATCGAGCAACCGTTCTCGGACATCACCACCAACGGCCTCGGCACCAACGTGCAAGACGTGCCAGACTTCGCCAGCCACATCCGCTACGAAGGGAGCTACGGGCACGTTCAGTTGTCGGGCCTTGCGCGAGCAATCGGTTACCGGACACCAGCCGGCGACGTAACTCGGCGCGGCGGCTGGGGCGCGAGCGCCAGCACGGTGTTTCATCCGTGGGCGTGCTTGCTCTGCGAGAATCCCGTCCGCGCGGACAATGCGAGCGGGCTGGTGCGCAGCCGAATGCTGTTCCAGTATTCGTGCGGCTGGGGCATCGGCCGGTACATTCAGGACACCGCCGGCCTCGGGTTGGACGGACAGGTGGACCCGACGAACGGAAGCTTCGACACCGTATACGCGGCGGGGTGGAGCGCCAGCTACGAGCATTGGTTCTGCGAGAGTTGGCTCGCGAACGTGACGTACTCGCAAGCGCTGGCCGCGAACAACGGTGGCCAACCGGGCAACACCTACACCGGCGCGAAGTACCTGGCCACGAGCGTGTGGTGGATTCCGTTCGCGCGGATGTCGCTGGGTATGGAGTACCTCTGGGGCCAGCGCGACAACCTGAACGAGCTGACGGGCCGGGCCAACCGCGTCAACGGACTCGTGCAGTACAACTTCTAGCGGTCTGTCCGCGGTGAGGTATCGGGTGCCATGCTTGCCGCTTTGGGCAAGCATGCGCACGCACGATGCCATGCTTGCCCAAAGCGGCAAGCATGGCACCCACTGCATTCCATTACCGCACCTTGGCGCGACGCAGCGTTCGTTCACTCTTGAACTTCCGTGCGCAACACCTAACTCGAAAATAGGAACGGTGCATCCGCACAGTTCGTGCTATTCCCACCTTCGTCGATTGCATCATGGACGGCTGATGAACGCGGAGTTGTCGATAGTCTTGGCTCTCCTCGCAGCCGCTATCGCCATGTTTGCGATCAACAAGCCGCGCATGGACGCCGTCGCTTTGATCGTGCTGACCGCGCTGCCGTTCACCGGCGTCCTCACGATGGGCGAAGCCCTGGCGGGCTTCAGTGACTCCAACATCGTTCTCATCGCGGCACTGTTCGTGATCGGCGACGGCCTGGTTCGCACCGGCGTGGCCCGGCAGCTCGGCGATTGGCTCACCGCCAAGGCCGGCACCAGCGAAATTCGGCTCCTCGTCCTGCTCATGCTCGTGGTCTGCGGGCTGGGGGCCATGATGAGTTCGACGGCCGTGACCGCCATCTTCATCCCGGTCGCGCTGCGCATCGCACAGAGTACCGGCACCTCGCCGAGCCGACTGATGATGCCGCTGAGCTTCGCCGCACTGATCAGCGGCATGACGACACTGGTCGCAACTGCCCCGAACCTGGTCGTGAATAGTGAACTCGTCCATCACCTGGAGCGTGCGGGCCAAAAAGGCGCGACGGGCTTTCACTTCTTCAGCTTTACACCCTTCGGCGTGCCGATCCTTATCCTCGGCATCCTCTACATGACGTTCGCCCGGCGTTGGTTAGCCGGCACGAACGACGCGACGGCCAAGACTGCACGCGGCCCAAGGCTGGCCGACTGGATCGAGGAATACAAACTCGCCGGCCGCGAACATCGAGTGCGCGTCACGGCCCACTCGATGCTGGTCGGGAAACGCCTCGAAGACTTGAACCTGCGCGACACGGCTGGTGCCAACCTCGTCGCCATCGAACGCGACCGAACGCTTGTCCAGCCGACCGCAAAGACGGAACTGCGCGGCGGCGACATTTTGTTCATCGATCTGTTCGCGCCCGTCGCCGACGCCGAGGCGTTGCGGCAGAAGTATGCGCTGGAGGAGATGCCGCTTCAGGGAGCCTACTTTAGCGACATGGCGCAGGAAATCGGCATGGCCGAAGTCATCCTTCCGGCGAGTTCCGAGTTCGTCGGTAAGAAGATCGCCGGGGGCGAATTCCGCACCCGATACGGGCTGACGGTGATCGGTCTGCGGCGCGGCACGGACGCTCACGGCCGCGGACTGAAGGAAGAGGCGTTGAAGGTCGGCGACACGCTCCTCGTGATCGGCCGCTGGAAGGCCATCCGCAACGCGCAGTCCAACGCGCGCGATTTCGTCGTGTTCAATGTGCCGGCCGAGATGGCAGAGGTCCTCCCGGTCGCTGGCAAGGCACCGCAGGCAGTGGCCTGTCTGGCCCTCGTGGTCGCCCTCATGGTCAGCGGTATCGTCCCGAACGTACAGGCCGCCCTGATCGGGTGCCTGCTGATGGGTGCCCTTGGCGTCACCAACCTACCGAGCGCCTACCGCTCGATCGACTGGAAGACTATCGTCCTCATCGTCGGCATGTTGCCGTTTTCCCTCGCCCTCCAGAGAACCGGCGGCGTCGATCTGATGGCCGACGGTCTGATGAGCGTCATCGGCGGCGCTGGCCCTCGCGTGGTCCTTGCGAGCCTGTTTACCATCACTGCCCTGCTGGGACTTTTCATCTCGAATACGGCGACCGCGGTGCTGATGGCCCCGGTCGCCTTGGCCGTGGCCAAGGAGACGGGGGCGTCGCCTTACCCATTCGCCATGATCGTCGCGCTGGCCGCTTCGACGGCTTTCATGACGCCCGTGTCGTCGCCGGTGAATACGTTGGTCGTGACACCGGGCAACTACACCTTCGGCGACTTCGTGCGGATCGGCGTGCCGTTCGCCGTGGTCGTCCTGATCGTTAGCGTTCTCATGGTACCCTGGCTGCTGCCGCTCTGACCCGACGCAATCCGAAACAGCGACTCACCCTCACAGGACCGCCGCCATGACTCAGCCGACGGAAGCGCCCAAAGGCGCGATGCAGAAGTTCCTCGACGTGGTCGAAAAGGTGGGGAACAAGGTCCCCCACCCAGTCATCATCTTCCTGATCTTGATCGGCATCGTCGTGGTGCTGTCGCACGTCTTGCACCTCGCTGGCGTCAGCCACACCCACGACATCGTCGCGACCGAAGTCGCCAAGGCCGATCCGACCTACACCTACGACGCCGGGACAGCGACCGATTACCGCGTGCAAACCATCGACGAAACCAAGGCCAAGATCGAACCACGAGTCACCACCGTCCGCAGTTTGCTGACGGTCGAAGGGCTTCGTTTCATGTATAGCTCGCTGGTCCCGAGCTTCATGGCCTTCACCGCGGTCGGGCTGATGATCGTTGCCATGATCGGCGCGGGCGTGGCCGAGGAGTCGGGGCTGGTCAACGCGCTCATCCGCAAACTGGTGCTGGTGTCGCCGTCGTGGGCGCTGAGCTATCTGCTGGCGCTCGGCGGCATCCTCGCCAGCATCGCCGCGGACGCCGGCTACCTGGTCCTGATCCCGCTGGCGGGCGTGGCCTTCATCAGCGTCGGCCGCCACCCGCTGGCCGGGCTGGCCCTCGGGTTCGCCGCGGTCGGCGGGGCATTCACCGTCAACATGCTCATCAAACCGCTCGACGCCGTCCTCGTCGAGTTCACCAACGACGCCATTCACCTGGTGGACCCAAGTAAGTCGATCGGCTTGGCGTCGAACCTGTGGTTCTCGATCGCGTCCGTCCTGGTGTTGACCGTCCTGATTACGGTCATCACCGAGCGGGTGATCGAACCGCGCCTGGGCAAGTACACGCCGTCCGGCGAGGGCGGCGACGCAGCCGCCGCGAGCGGGGCACTCACGCCCCAGGAGTCGCGCGGGCTAACGTTCGCATTCTTGGGTCTCGTATTCGTCCTCGTCGTCGTCGGCTTGTTGACGATCCCGCAAGGTGCGCCGCTACGAAACCCGGAGACGGGCGACCTCATCGGCAACTCGCCGTTCATGAACGGCCTCATCGGCGTCATCATGGCCCTGTTCCTGGTCACGGGGGCCGCGTACGGCTTCGGGGCCGGCACGATGAAGAACCTCACCGACGTCATCAAGGCCATCGAGAAGGCCGTTTCGAGCATGGGTGGGACCATCTTCCTGTTCTTCATCCTGAGCCATTTCGTCGCTTACTTCACCTACACCAACATCGGGACCATCATGGCCCTGAAGCTGTCCGGCCTGCTCCAGGCCGCGGGGTTCCCGCCGCTGTTGCTGCTCTTGGGCTTCATCGTGGTGGTCGCCATCATCGACTTGCTCATCACGGGGGCGATCGCCAAGTGGGCCAT
>CAZNSL010000312.1:6535-6811 GCA_964574975.1 uncultured Alcaligenaceae bacterium
TTCGCGCCGATCTTCGTGCCGCTGCTCATGAAGCTGAGCGTGGCCCCGGAAGCGGTGCTGGCGGCCTACCGGATCGCCGACTCGCCGGTCAACGCCATCACGCCGCTCAATGCGTACTTCGCCCTGGTGGTTGGGTTCGCCCAGCGGTACGACAAGAGTGCCGGCGTCGGGACCGTCGTTTCGATGATGTTGCCCTACGTCGTCTGGCTGTTCGTCGTTTGGACCGCGCTCTTCACCGGCTGGCAGCTCCTGGGTCTCCCCTGGGGACTGTGACAG
>CAZNSL010000313.1:0-4921 GCA_964574975.1 uncultured Alcaligenaceae bacterium
CATCTTCATCGACACGGGCGGCATGACGGCCATGTGCGTGTTGCAACAGACCGGCTTGCCGCAGTCGCCGTAATCGGCCTTGAGTTTCGCCTCGTCGCGGACACCGACCTGCCGCAGTTCGATGCGCGTGTTGAAGGCTCTCGCGAGTTCTTTGACGAGTTCGCGAAAGTCGACGCGCTTCTCGGAAAGAAAGTAGAAGATGATGCGCTCGCCACCGAACAAGTGTTCGACATCGATGAGTTGCATTTGCAACCGGCGGTGGGCGACGGCTTCGCAGGCGGCGTCGAACTCGCGACGCTGGTTCTCGTGGATTTCCTCGACTTTCCGGCGGTCATCGGACGTCAAGTGTCGCAGGATCGTGCCGCGCGTCGGCTCGCCGAGTTGGGCAACGGCCCGCGGATCTGCCAAGCACAGGACGTGGCCGACTTCCTGGCCGCGGTCGGTGCGGACGATCGCGTCCTGGCCGCGTTCGTATCGGACCGTACCGGTCGGCGTGAACTCGCCGAGCAGGCGCGTCGCGCCGTGGCGGACCACATATGTCGGTCGCTGCGGTACGGCAACGGACTCGGCAACATCGCTCATGCGCGGCGCATTGTAACCGATTCGCTCGCGTCCGCCAGTCCAAGCACCGACTTTCGGCGGGCGACGGGACGCACGGCGCTCGGAGTTGTTACAATCAATGGCGACTCGCGCATACGGTTTCGAGAGAGTCGCATGGCTGGCCGCTCCGGGAACTGGGTCGGGCAGACGCTGGACGGGCGCTATACCGTCACCGCTCTACTCGGTGAGGGCGGCATGGGCTACGTCTTCCGCGCCAACGACACCCGCCTCAGCGGCGATGTCGTCATCAAGGTGCCCCGCGCAGAGTTGCTCACCGACGCCGAATTCCGCCAGCGGTTCCAGGACGAGGTCCGCGCCCTCGTCCGCATGAACCACCCGCATGTCGTCAAGGTCACGGATACGGGCAAGCACGAGGGGTTGCCGTACGCAGTCATGCAATTCCTGCCCGGCGGCAGCCTCGACGACCGCAGGCCGAAGACCGACGACGGCCGCATGAAGCCGATGAAGGCCCGCTCGCTCAAGGATTGGCTACCAGCCGTCGCCAGCGCCCTCGACTACATCCACGCGCAAGGATACGTCCACCGCGACATCAAGCCGGCGAACATACTCTTCGACGCCAACCGCAACGCCTACATCAGCGACTTCGGCGTCGCCAAGGCGACGTTCGACACGAACCGACCCAACCTCACCGGCGCAGGCATGATCGTCGGCACGCCGGAGTACGTCGCGCCCGAGATCGTCAACGGAAAGACCTTCGACGGTCGGGCCGACCAGTACGCGCTCGGCATCATGGTCTACGAATTGATTTCGGGCATGCAGCCGTTCGCCGGTTCCAGCCCGATGGCCGTCCTCATCAAACACATCAGCGAGAAGCCGAAGCCGCTCAGCCTGGTGCGGGAGAGGACATCGCCGGCCCTTTCGGACGCCGTCATGCGCGCGATGGCCCGCGAACCGGGCGAACGTTACCCAACGTGTTCCGATTTCGCCGTGGCAGCTGTGACCGCGGCCGAGGAAGCAACCGGCAACTACGGCGTCCCGCCGCCGTCCACGCGAACGAAGTCGGCCCTGTCGGGACTCACGCCGACACAGGCGACGACCGACAAACCGCGCTTCATGCTGTACGTCGCCGGGGCGTTGTGCGCCGTTTTGGCGTTCGGCCTCGGCTTAGCACTGACGTATCGCCGAGCGGAACCTCCATCCAAAGGCGAAAGCCCGACGAACCACGTTGAGCCTCCATTCAAGCCGAGTGTCATTCCGAATGAGGCGAAGCCTAACGAGGCGAAGCCTAACGAGGCGAAGCCTAACGAGGCGAAGCCTACACCGGTTCCGACTCCGATGCCGGTGAAGGTTGAGTCGCCAAGGAAGGCTGCGGCCGCAACGCTGCAAACCGAAGTCTTCCAACTCGGCGGACTGGGCGCGGTGGAGTTTGTGTTGATCCCGGCCGGGACGTTCCGCATGGGTGCGCCTGGCGCGACCGGCCCGGCGACTCCAGAACACGAGGTTCGCATCACCCGGCCGTTCTACATCGCGACGCGCGAGGTGACGGTGGGACAATTCCGCATATTCATCAACGCGGACAACTACAAGACATCCGCCGAACGAGGCATTACCGTCGCTGAGGGTTGGAACGCGACGCGGGGCGAGCTCGAACGCAAGGCCGGCTATTCGTGGAAGAACCCCGGCTTCCCACAAAAAGACGATGATCCTGTCGTGTGCGTCACGAAAGGAGACGCGCTGACGTTCGTCACTTGGCTCCGCGGAATGCGCGACGAGTTCATCGACCTGCCAACCGAAGCCCAGTGGGAACGGGCGGCACGCTTCGGCAGCGGACCGTTTTCGGGTGCAAACGTGCCGGCGGGGTTGGAGGGGGTTGCAAACGTTGCCGACCGCTCCCTCGCCGCCGCGCTCAAGGTGCCACGAAAAACCGAGGGATGGAACGACGGGCACGCCTTTACCGCGCCGGTCGGTACCTTTCGCAAGAACTCGGCCGGCGTCTTCGACATGCACGGCAACGTTGCTGAGTGGTGCCGGGACGTGCAGCGCGACTACTCCAAGCCGGCGCGGCCGAACCCCGTCGGGATCGACGTATTCGGTGCGAAGCACGTCGTCCGCGGCGGTTCGTGGGCGATACCTGCCGCCGACTGTGCTGCCTATACGCGCGAACTGATCGACGATGCCGACACCGCGAGTTGCCGCATCGGCTTCCGGCTCGCTATCGATACCCAACGTTAGACGCGGGCTTGTCCGCCATGCCGATATGACCGAGCGCGAGTTCGCCACCGATGTCGTCTGCCGCCTGCGCGAAGCCGGGCACGAAGCACTCTTCGCTGGCGGTTGCGTACGCGACCAACTCCTCGGCCACGAGCCGGAGGATTTCGACGTGGCCACCGACGCTCGCCCCGACCAAGTGCGTCGGTTGTTCCGTCGCACCGTCGCCGTCGGCGTCAGCTTCGGCGTCGTCGAAGTCCTCGGTCCGAAACCGCACAAAGTCCAGGTTGCCACATTCCGCAGCGACGGGGCGTACACAGACGGCCGCCACCCAGACGCAGTGACGTACAGCACCGCTCGCGAGGACGCCCTGCGGCGGGACTTCACGATCAACGGCATGTTTTTCGACCCCCTCGGCGGCAAGGTTATCGACTACGTCGGCGGCGAGTCCGACCTGCGCCGCGGCGTGCTGCGGGCCATCGGCGACCCGGCTGCTCGATTCGCCGAGGACAAGCTGCGACTCTTGCGGGCCGTGCGCTTCGCCACGCGCTTCGGCTTCGCCCTCGACCCGGCGACGGCCGACGCGGCCCGAGCGATGGCGTCGCAAATCCGCGTCGTCAGCGCCGAGCGGATCGCGGAGGAGTTGCGGAAAATGCTGACCGGCCCGCGACGGGCCGACGGCGTCCGCCTCACGAACGACCTCGGCCTCGTCGCCGCGGTGTTGCCGGAACTACTCCCGACTCAAGGGCTACCGCAGGGGCCGCCGGCTGCGCCGACTGGCGATCTGTGGACCCACTTGCTCCGCGTCGTCGAGTTATTGCCGGCCGACTCGTCGTTCGCGTTAGCCTTGGCGGCGCTCCTCCACGACATCGGCAAGCCGCGAGTCGTCGGCCGGACGCCGGATCGCTACACGTTTCACGGGCACGAACACGTCGGCAAGCGCATGGCCGGCGAGGTCTGTGCCCGGCTGCGGCTGTCGAACGCCGAAACGGCTCGCATCGAGTGGCTCGTGGAGAAACACCAGGTGTTGTGCGAAGCGGAGCGAATGCGCCGCAGCAAATTGAAGCCGCTGTTGGCGCACCCAGGTATTGGCGATTTGTTGACCCTGCACCGCGCCGACGCGCTGGCGAGCGGCCGCAGCGTCGAACACGTCGAGTTCTGCGCGCAGTGCTTACGCGACTGGCCGCCAGAAGAACTGAATCCGCCTCCGCTCGTCACGGGAGACGACTTGATCGCCCTCGGCCAGTCACCGGGGCCAGACTACAAACGACGGCTCGACGCGATCCACGACGCGCAGCTCGACGGCTCCGTGCGTACCAAGGACGAGGCGATCGAACTCGTCCGCACGTTGCCGTGATAGAATGCCCACATGACCGCGACGCGCACGCCGCTCGGCACCGTCAACCCGGGTGCGGGCATCGACTACGAATTGTTTCTCGACTGCATCCACTGCGGCCTGTGCTTGCCCTCGTGCCCGACGTACGAGGTGCTGGGTACCGAGCAAAACAGCCCCCGCGGCCGCATCTACCTGATGCGGGCCGTGACCGATGGCCGTGCGCCTCTCGACCCTCAGGTGCGACGGGCGCTCGACCTCTGCCTCGACTGCCGGGCGTGCGAATCGGCGTGTCCGTCCGGCGTGCAGTACCACAAGCTGATCGAGCCGTTTCGCATCGGCATGGACAAGGCACTGCCGTCCGACAAGACGCTGCCGTGGCTCCAGCGGTTCGTCCTCAAACACCTGTTCCCGTACCCGCGCCGCGACCGGCTCGCCCTCGCACCGGCCCGCTTCCTCCAGTGGTCGGGCATCGACGGATTGTTGCGACGGACCGGGCTAGTTCGACTCTTGCCGCAGTCATTGCGCCAGATGCACGACATGTTGCCGCCGCTCAAGGCCCACCACGGACGGCTCCCGGAGGTGCTGCCGGCCGAGGGGCCAAGGCGGGCGCGAGTCGCGTTCTTCACCGGCTGCGTCGCCGACGCCGTCTTTCCGGAGACGAACCTGGCGACCGTCCGCGTGTTGCAGAAGAACGGCTGCGAGGTGGTCGTGCCTCGTACACAGGGCTGTTGCGGGGCGCTGGCATACCACATGGCGGACGAACCGGCGGCGAAGGCGTTCGCGTATTCGCAGGGGGCGAACACGGCGGCGTGGACC
>CAZNSL010000313.1:4931-6793 GCA_964574975.1 uncultured Alcaligenaceae bacterium
GCCGCGAATTGCTCGGCGTTCGGCTTTGGCCCGACCGACCTGGGGCCAGTCGATGCGATCGTGACGAACGCGGCGGGCTGCGGCGCACAGCTCAAGGACTACGCCCACTTACTGCACGGCAGCGAGTGCGGCGAGGCGGGGGCGAAGTTCGCCGCGAAGGTCCGCGACGTGAGCGAGTTCCTGGTCGAACTCGGTGCGGTCCCGCCGACGCACCCGCTGCCGATCAAGGCGACGTACCACGACGCCTGCCACCTGGCCCACGCACAAAAGGTGCGTACGCCGCCGCGGCAACTGCTGGCGATGATCGCCGGACTGGAGTTGGTGCCGCTGCCGGAGAGCGAGTTGTGCTGCGGCGCGGCCGGTAGCTACAACCTGACCGAGCCGGAGATGGCCGACCAGCTCGGCGCACGAAAGGCCGAACGAATCCTCGCCACCGGGGCCTCGGCGGTACTGGCCGGCAACGTCGGTTGCCTGATGCAAATCGGGCGACACCTGCGAGCCACACGGCCGGATTTCTGGGTAGCGCATCCAGTCGATGCACTGTGGGCGAGCTATTCGGGAGAGCGGCCAATCCGTTAGTTGAACCGTAGTCCGAAAGCACCTATTGAGTCGAGACACCTTATGCGCCTTCACGGCATTATCCCGCCCGTCGTCACGCCAATGCATGCTGACGAGTCCATCGACCTGCCAAGGCTTACCACCCTCATCGACCGCCAACTCGCGGCAGGGGTCAACGGCATCTTTGTCCTCGGCACGACGGGCGAGTTCTACGCCCTTGACGCCGACGAGAAGCGCGCCGTCATCTCGGCCGCTGTCGAGTGTGTTGGTGGTCGCGTCCCCGTGCTGGCCGGCACCGGGGCCGAGACGACCCGCGAGGCCGTGAGGCTGACGCAACTCGCCGAGCGCGCGGGTGCGGATGTCGTCTCGGTCATCACGCCGTACTTCGTACAGCCAACGCAGCAGGAAATGTTCGACCACTACCGCCGGGTGGCCGAAGCGACACGGCTACCGGTGCTACTGTACGTCAATCCCGTCATGTGTGCGGGCGCGAAGCTGGAGGTCGGCACTGTCGCTCGGCTCGCGGAGTTGCCGAATATCGCTGGTATCAAGGACTCTGGTGGCGACCTCACCACACTGATCGAGTACATCCGTGCGACGCCGCCGGATTTTGCGGTCTTCCAGGGGCGCGACACGCTCATCGAACCGGCACTGGCAAACGGGGCGAAAGGGGCCGTGCCCGGTACCGCCAACATCGCACCCGACCTCGCCGTCGCCATCTACACGGCCCACGTGCGCGGCGACGTGGCCGCGGCGCGCGAGGCACAGCGGCGGTTCAGTCCGCTGCGGCACTCGATGACGCATACGACCGCGCCGGGCGGCATCAAGGCGGCCATGAGCGCCGCCGGCGTCGACGCAGGACCGAGCCGTGGCCCCATCGCCGTACCGTCGCAGACCGAGTGTGAGGCAATTCGCGTTGCGCTGCAACGCGTCCTCGGAAAATAGAAAAGGGCCGGGGGGATGCGGCTCGCCCCCGGCCCAGTGACTCATTCAATCCACGAATAAGGTCAGCCGGCGTCGCCGGACTGAACGCCCGCGATATCGCGGAGTTGCTTCATGATCCGCACATTCAACTGACGGACCCGCTCCTTCGTGATACCCAACTGCTGGCCGATTTGTTCCAGCGTTTTCGGCTCGCTGCCGTCGAGGCCGGCCCGCAGTCGCACGATCTCGCGGTCGCGCGGGCTGAGGTTTTCCAACAGCCGGTTCACCCGCGACGCGGCCTGCTCGGCGCTTTGCAGCATCTCCGACTCGTCCGTGCGGCCGTCCGGCGTCGCGTCGAACAGTTCGTCGCGGCCCGTGAC
>CAZNSL010000314.1:0-6789 GCA_964574975.1 uncultured Alcaligenaceae bacterium
AGTGGCCGGCCTGCCGCTCCATCATGGCCAGCGTCTCGGCCGCCTCGCCCGGTGCCGGGGCCGACTTCAAGACCTGCACGCCGGTGCGGATCGGCGCCAGCGGGTTGCGCAGCTCGTGGGCGAGCGTGGCCAGGAACTCGTCTTTGCGCCGGTCGGACTCCTTGAGCCGCTCGTACAGCCGGGCGTTGTCGAGGGCCACGGCCGCCTGCGCCGCGATGCCGGCGACGACCTTCTCGTGCCGCGCTGTGAACACCCCCGCGTCGGGATGGCCGAAGAACAGCCCGCCGTACACCTCGCCGGAGCGCGACTTCACCGGCACTCCCAGGAAGCTACGCACCGGCAGGTGGCCCGCGGGCAAGCCGTTGTACGGCGGGTTGTGGCCGAAGCGGGGGTCCGCGGTCACGTCGGCGAGGCGCACGGTGCCCAGGCCCTTGAAGATCGGCTCGAAGACTGCAGTTGCGCGCGGATGCGGGAACGCCTCGAACGCCTCCTTCGGCGCGCCCGCGAGCGTGGCGAGGACGTAGGAGCCGCCGGCGGCGTCGATGGCGTTGTCGAAGTACGCGCCGAACAACGCGCCGGTCAGCGTTGTGGTCTCGTCGGTTAGCGTCTGGAGGAGCTTGCCGAGGTCGAGTTCGGCCGCCAGCCGAGCGCCGGTGACGTAGAGGGTTTCGAGGATGCGGTGCTGGTCCCGGAGTTCCTCCTCGACCCGGTGTTGCTCGGTCACGTCGAGTGTGATGCCGTCGAAGCGCACCGGTGTGCCGTCGGCGGCGTAGGCGGTTCGGCCGATGGCTCGAACCCACTTCACCGCGCCGGTGCCCGGATCCACGGTGCGGTAGTGGATGTCGTACGGCTCGCGGCCTTCGATCGAGCGCACGATCGCCGCGTGGGTTGGCTCGCGGTCGTCGGGATGGAGTTGCTCGTAAAAGGTGTCGATGGTGACGCGAGCGTCCGGCGGCAGGTGGAAGTGTGCCTTGACCCGCTCGTCCCACTCCAGCACGTCGAACGGCAGGTCGCAGTACCAGAAGCCGACGCCGCTCGATCGGCGGACGAAGTCGAACCGCTCCTCGGCCGCTCGCAAGGCGGCCTCGGTCCGCTTGCGGGCCGTGATGTCGCGCGCCACCACCGACGCGCGGACGATGCGGCCGCCGTGGTCGCGCACCGGAGAGACGCTGAGCGAAATGTCCAGCAGCCGGCCGTCCTTGGCGACCCGCATCGTCTCGAAGTGTTCGATGCGCTCCCCGCGCCGCAGCCGCGCGAGAATGTCCGCTTCCTCACCGAGGCGTTCGGGCGGGACGATGAGTGCGACGGGCCGACCCACGGCTGCCGCCGCGGTGTAGCCGAACGTCCGCTCGGCCCCGGCGTTCCAGGAGACGATGACGCCGTCGAGCGTCTTGGAGACGATGGCGTCGTCGGACGATTCGACGATGGCGGCCAGGATCGCCCGCTCGCGCTCGGCCTTCTTCCGCTCGGTGATGTCGCGGAAGACCAGGACCGCGCCGGCGACCGTCCCGTCTGCGGCCGCGATCGGGGCAGCCGAGTCGTCGATCGAGAATTCCTGGCCGTCCCGGGCGATGAGGATGGTGTGGTTCGCCAGACCGACGACGTGTCCTTCCTTCAGGGCGCGGGCGGCGGGGTTGGGGATGGCCTGCCGCGTGGTCTCGTTGACGATCCGGAAGACCTTGCCGAGTGGCTGGCCCAAGGCCTCCGCCGCAGGCCAGCCGGTGAGCCGCTCGGCGACGTGATTCAGGAACGTGACGATACCGTCGGTATCCGTGGCGATGACGGCGTCGCCGATGGAGGCGAGCGTCACTTGGTAGAGATCGGGCGTGGAGCGATCGGCATTCATGGGTTGTCAGTAGCGACCGACCCGCGCGGCCGGTGCGGGGCCGTCGGCCAATTCCTGTCGTTGGATTGTATCATGCGTGCAAGAAGTGTGCCGTCGAGGCGGGATTAGCGCGCAACACGGGGGCTAACCGCGATCGTGTCGGCGACTCGGCCGGCGTCGCGCTGTGGGTGCCTGGAGGTCGTCCGGGGACGGTGGTCACACCCGGCCGGTCACTGTCATTCCGGATCGCCGATGAGGATGAAGGCCGCCCAGTACTTCGGGTGAGCGTACGGCTTGTCGGCCGCGGCCACTGGTGGCAGTGTCGGCAACGGTGGCAGGGCCGGCCGGCCGATGCCGCGGGCGACGCCGCCGGTCAAGCCGGCCATCTGCGTCGCCGCCTCGGCCGCGCTCAGGGTACGCAGCCATGCCTTGGCCTCGGCCAACGCCTCCGCCTTCGGCATGGGCTTGGTTAAGCCGGCCCGTTTGCCCAACAGGTTCTCGTAGAACCGGCCCATCAAGAGCGCCGTCGCGGCGTCGTCCACCTTCCACAGCGACAGGCAGACCGAGCGACTGCCGGCCAGCAGGAACGCTTGCGCGAAGCCGAGCAACCCGTCGCCGCCGCCCTTGCGGCCGAGAGCGCTCTCGCACGCCGACAGCGTCACTAACTCCGCGTCGAGCTTCCAGCCGGCCAGCACCTCGTTCGCCGTCAGTTTGCCGTCGATGAACTGTGCGCCTTCCGGCCGATTAAGGTTGACGAGTGGGTCTTGCGGCAAGTTGTCTTGCGCGAGGATCAGCGCCGACTCGAACGCTTTGGCGTCGTTGGCTTCGCCGTGAGTGGCGAGGTGGATGTAGCGGTAGGACTTGAGCCGGTCGGCGGCGCGGAGGTCTTCGAGCCGTTGTTCGCTGGCGTCGGAATCGAGCAGCCGTTCCGCCGACGGGCCGAACAATCTGGCGAGCCGGTCGAGTTCGACGCGGGTGCCCGGCAGTTCGGCGCGGTCGCCGCCACGCAGGGCGAGCAACATCGCGTCGGCCTTGCGGCGGCTGGCGATGGCCTCCGGGGCCGGTTCCTTGGCCAGCACGACGCCGAGCTTGCCTGGCGGTAGGTCTTTGGTCGCCGTGCGCTCCTGTCCCTCGCGCCAGACCGCGATGGTGACAGATGGCTTCCCGGCGTTGGCCTGGATGAGTTGCCCGAGTTGCTCGACCGTCGTCAGCGCGGTGCCGGCGTATTTGAGCAGCACGTCGCCGGCTTGCAATCGCGCCTTGGCCGCGGCACCGCCCGGCACGACTTGCGCGATCAGCAGCCCGCCCGGTGGCAGGGCCGACGGCGGCTTCGGCGCACGCCTCTCGCGATCGAAGACGGGGTCGCCAAGGGCGAGCAACGTGGGCACATCCGTCGGCACGGCGCGCTTCGCCCGGCGGGCCGTCGCGGTGCCGGACGGCGTGTAGCTGACGACGAAGCGATCCGTCAGCGCCTCGACCGGCACGCCGGCCATCTCGCCGACGGGCACGACTTCGAGCCGGCGGACGCCGCGGAGATGCTTCTCCAGCGGGGCGAGCCGCTGGGCGAACAGCCGCTTGGCGAGGACAGTCACCACTGTATTTGACGCGGGCGGCGTCTTGTCGTTGCCGGCCAGGGCGAGGCGGAAGTCCGTTGCCAAGTAGGTGTCGTCTTTCGTCCACGTTCGATCCGGGCCGCTGCCGGGCAGTTTCTCCCAGATCGGCTCGCCGGATGAGCGAACGACGCACGCCCAATGCTCCTGTACGCCGCCTGCCGTGTCCGTGACGTCGACCCACAGCACGAGCGCGGCGTCGGCCGGCAGGGCGGATTGGACCTCCGCCAGCGTGGCGACCTCGCGCCGGCTAACGGCGGCCGCGAGGCGGCCGAGGTCCTCATCTAATCGCTTTCGATCGGCTTGCAACTCCGCGAGTTCCTTGTCCTCCTCCGCCGTGCGCTCCGCTCGAGTGACGAGCGCAATTACGCGCGGTTGCAGCACTGTGAATCGGGTGATGAGCTGGCCCTTCTCGGCCCGCTCCCCGGCAGTGAACGCCGCGCCGCGCCGAGCGGCAGACTCATCCAGTAGGCCGCGAGCTAGGTCCGCTTCGGCCGCCGTCCACGCCTGGGTCGCGTCATTCAACCGAGCGCGGCTCGCGCATAACCCGCGGTAGGGCGAGCCGAGCGCGCCGAACGCGGCCCGGTCCAATCCACCGGACGCAACGCCAATGCGGACGATCTCGTATGCCTGGCTCGCCGCCGCCAGGAGCGCCAGGGCATCCGCGAAGCGCCCCTGAGCGTGCCGGTTGATCGCGAGGTTGTTGATACTGTGTACAGTGCTCGGATGGTCGTCGCCGAAAGACTTGCGGTCGATGGCTAGTGCCTTCTGGAAGAGTGGCTCGGCGTCGGCATACTTCCCCTGGTCGGCCAGGTTCGTAGCGACCGTGGTGTAGTAGCGAGCGGTGTTGGGGTGGTCGTCGCCGAGGACCTTGCGGTGGATGTTCAGAGCCTGCCCGAGGAGTGGCCCGGCGTCGACATATCGCCCCTGGGCACTCAGATTGAACCCGGCGTTGTTGTAGCAGGCGGCGGTTTCGCGGTGGTTCTCGCCAAGAACCTTGCGGTGGATGGCGAGAGCCTTCCGATAGAGTGGTTCGGCGTCGACGAACTTCCTCTGCTCGCTGAGGTTCGCCGCCACGTTGCTGTAGCAGGTAGCAGTCTCGCGGTGGTCGTCGCCGAGGACGTTCCGCAAAATGTCGAGGGCCTTTTGATAGAGCCGCCCGGCGTCGGCGTGCTTTCCTTGGGAATTCAGTCCGAGCGCGAGGTTGTTGTAGCTGACGGCCGTTTCGGGATGGCTCTCGCCCAAGACCTTGCGGCGGATATCGAGTGCTTTCCAAAAGAGCGTTGTGGCGTCGGCGTACTTCCCCTGGTCGTTCAGATTCCCGGCGAGATTGCTGTAGCCAGCGGCAGTACTGGGGTGGTCATCGCCTAAGGTCTTGTGGCGGATGTCGAGGGCCTTGCGGTACAAAGCCTCGGCGTCGGCGTACCGGCTCTGGACATTAAGGTTGAACGCGAGGTTGTTGTAACTGACGGCTGTCCCCGGGTGGTCTTCGCCGAGAACCTTACGATCGATGGCGAGAGCTTTGCGGAACAGGGGGTCGGCGTCGGCGTACTTTCCTAGGGCGTGCAGGTTGCCCGCGAGGTTGCCGTAGCTCGTGGCGGTGCTGGCGTGGTCCTCGCCGAGGGTCTTGCGGCGGATGTCGAGGGCCTTGCGGTAGAGCGGTTCGGCGTCGGCGTACCGGCTCTGGGCGTTGAGGTTGACCGCGACGTTGTTGTACCCGACGACCGTGTCCGGGTGGTCGTCGCCGAAGGCGGTACGGCAGATGTCGAGGGCCTTGCGGTAGAGCGGTTCGGCGTCCGGGTATCGGCCCTGGGCGTTCAGGTTGTACGCGACGTTGTTGTACCCGGCCGCGGTGTCGGGGTGTCCCTCGCCGAGAGAGGTGCGGAAGACGGCAAGAGCCTTTTGGAACAGCGGTTCAGCGTCGGTGTACCGGCCCAGTGTGTTCAGGTTGTATCCGAGCTTGTTGTACGCAGCCGCAGTGTCGCGGTGGCCCTCGCCGAGGACCTGGCGGCACCAGACGAGCCGCCGTTCGCGCAGTGGCAGCGCCAAGCCGAATTGCCCACGCCGCTCGGCGGCGTCGGCGTCCTCATCCGCCTTCGCCGATGCCCGGGCCTCGGCGCGACCGGCCTCGGGTAGTGCGACGACCTTGCGCAACCACTCCAGGGCGTATTTCCTGTTCAGCGCCTGCCAGTGGTCGGCCCCCTGCACCCGCACCCGCAAGGCCAACAGTTCCTCGGCCAGCTTGATGGCCTCCGCATACTTGTCGGTCGATTCGAGTTCGTCGATCCGTTTTTCCAGGTCCGCGGCCGCCTTCGCGTCATCGCCCTTGAGCAATCGTTGCCACGGCGGCAGCGGCGACTTGTCCTTCGGCTCGTCCGCGAACGCCATGCCCGCCAGTGCCCACGCCGCCAGCACGAACCACGTCGAGCGTTGCATCGGTCGTCTCCCGTCATGTGAACCTTTGCTGATATGCCGACTCAGATGCCGTATCGGTTCGGAGCGGGTGCCATGCTTGCCGCTTTGGGCAAGCATGGGCAGCACTAGAGACTCGGAATATGCCCCTGGCGCTGCCCATGCTTGCCCAAGGCGGCAAGCATGGCACCCACCAAAGGCGGCGGTGAGCCGGTCTATGGCCTTGCCACCACGCCGAAGGCGATTGCGGCCGCCGTCGTGCTCGCGCCGCCGGAACGCCGGAGCCAGTCGGTCACCGCCACGACCGGCCCCGAACCGTCTTTCGCCTTCGCCCCGACGCCGCGGTCGCCGCGCACCGGGCCGCGCGGCGTTGCGGTCATCACCCACTGGCCGTCGTATTGCCAGACCGTTCCCACATCCGTCGGCACGCGGGCCCACGGCGGCGTGCCGGCCGACTCCTTCCACGTCCGCCACGGCGGCAGCGGCGTCGGCGACGCCAGCAGCGCGAACGCCTGCAAGCCCGGACCCTCCGACAGTTCGAAACGATCGCCGCGTTTGTCGGGTGGCGGGTAATGCGGTCGATCCGTCAATGGCGGCGGCTGGGCGTCATCGAGCGGGAAGCACAGCTCGACCACGCCGTCGGTCTTGAACGCAACCAAATAGGCGTATGCCGGCCGCGATAGGATGGCTTCGATCGTCACCTGGTCGCCGACCGTCGTGCCGAACGAGTCGGTGCCGATGACGCCGCGGTCCTCGCCCCGGCCCTGCACGTCGGCCGTGTGCCGCACGTCCAGGCGCACGACGCGCACGGACTCGGCAGCCGTCTTCGGCCATACGGCCAGGAGCGCGGCCAGTCCAATGGCGGCCGCCGCCGCGGCGACCCACGCCCCCCGCCGCCGCGGCCGTGAGGGCGGTGCCGGCGGCGAACGTGGCGGCAGTGTC
>CAZNSL010000315.1:0-4876 GCA_964574975.1 uncultured Alcaligenaceae bacterium
CAGCGACCGGAGGGGTCAAGGCTCCGGTCGCTGACGCTCCCGGCTCGCCGCACGAGGAGAACCTCGTCCTCGAGTTCCGCGATGGCGTGATGATGTACGTGCCGGCGACGAAGATCGACCTCGTGCAGAAGTACGTCGGCGGCTCGAAGACCGAACCGGAGTTGTCGAAGGTCGGCGGCGTCGCCTGGGGCCGGCGCAAGGAGCGCGTCGAGGAGGCCGTGCGCGACCTGGCCGCCGACATGCTGCAAATGCAGGCCATGCGCGAGGGCCAGACTGGCACCGCACTGCCGCCCGACACCGACTGGCAGGCCGAGTTCGAGGGCAGCTTCCCCTACCAGGAGACGCCCGACCAGCTCACGTCGTTGCGCGAGATCAAGGCCGACCTGCAGCGCGCCAGGCCGATGGACCGCCTCCTCTGCGGCGACGTCGGCTACGGTAAGACGGAACTCGCCGTGCGGGCCGCGTTCAAGGCCGTCGATAACGGCAAGCAGGTGGCCGTACTGGTGCCGACGACCGTCCTGGCCGAGCAACACCTGCGCACGTTCACCGAGCGGTTCGCGGAGTACCCGTTCGTCGTCGAGGGCGTCAGTCGGTTCAAGACGCAGGGCGAAATCCGCAAGGTACTCAAGCGCGTCGCCGAGGGGGCGGTGGACGTGGTGATCGGCACGCACCGGCTCGTCTCCGACGACGTGCGCTTCAAAGACCTGGGGCTGGTCATCATCGACGAGGAACAGCGCTTCGGCGTCGACCACAAGGAGAAGCTCAAGCGGCTGCGGGCGATGGTGGACGTTCTGACGCTGACGGCCACGCCGATCCCGCGGACGCTGCACCTGGCGTTACTCGGCATCCGCGACATCTCGAACCTGGAAACGCCGCCGCCGGAACGGCTGCCGATCGAGACGCGCATCGCCCGCTTCGACAAGACGCTCGTGCGCCAGGCGGTGTTGCGCGAGTTGAACCGCGAGGGGCAAGTCTACTTCATCCACAACCGCGTCCTCGACATTCACGAGACCGCGGCACGGGTGCGGGAGATCGTGCCAGAGGCGACGATCGCGGTGGCCCACGGGCAGCAGACGCCGGACGAACTCGAAGAAGCAATGACGGCTTTCGTCCGCCGCGAGGCCGATATCCTGGTGGCGACGACAATCGTCGAGAGCGGCCTGGACATCCCGAACGCGAACACCATCTTCATCGACGAGGCCGACCGCTACGGCCTCGCCGACCTGCACCAGTTGCGTGGTCGCGTCGGTCGGCACAAGAACCGAGCCTACGCCTACCTGCTGTTGGACCCGAACCGCGCGGTCACGCCGGACGCAGCCCGACGACTCAAGGCCATCGAGGAGTTCACCGAGTTGGGGGCCGGCTTCAAGATCGCCCTGCGCGACCTGGAAATCCGCGGAGCCGGCAACATCCTGGGGGCGCAGCAGTCCGGCCACATCGCCACCGTCGGCTACGAGCTGTACTGTCAACTGCTCGAAAACGCGGTGCGGGCGATGAAGCAGTTGCCGGCGAAGACGGCGCTCGAGGTGAACGTGGACGTGCCGTGGCCGGCGTACCTGCCGCACGACTACGTTCCGGGCCAGAAGCAGCGGCTGGAGGTATACCGCCGGCTGTCGCGGGTGCGCGATGCGGCGAAGCTCGACGACTTCCGGCAGGAGTTGCGCGATCGCTACGGCCCGGTGCCGGAGTCGGCCGAGTGGCTGTTGCGGCTGACAGAGGTGCGGCTGCGGGCGGCGCGGTGGCAGGTGTCGGCGGTCCACCGCGACGGCAAGGACCTGGTGCTGACGTACAAGAGTCCGCGACTGATCAAGAAGCTGGCGGAGCGGACGGGCCAGGGCTTCCGCGTGGTGGACGCGGCGAGCGCGTACTTCCGGTTGCAGCCGGGCGACAACGAGCCGATGGCGCTGTACGCGCGGCTCAAGGAGTTGCTGAGGCCGTGATGTGCGTTACGCGGTATAGGCGCAAACGCCTGCGCGCTGTAGTGTCGGGATAGAGAAATGAGGTGACCATGACGAAGCGAGTACAGAGATTGGGCGGTGGTCTGACGCTCCGCATCCCGAACGACATTGCTGCCGAGGCCGGGCT
The DNA here is from genome assembly GCA_964574975.1 of uncultured Alcaligenaceae bacterium. Lineage (GTDB taxonomy): Bacteria > Planctomycetota > Planctomycetia > Gemmatales > Gemmataceae > JAXMAS01. The sequence continues at coordinate 2,086 of CAZNSL010000315.1, forward strand.
GTGCGAAGACGGGGCGGTTGAAATCACGCTCGCCGATGGAGGTGTGATTGTGCGGCCCGTACGAGTGGTGCCCGGAAGCCTCGAAGACCTCTTGAGCCGCGTAACTGACGAGAACGTTCACGGCGAATGGGATACCGGACCGGCCGTCGGCCGGGAGGTGTGGTGACGCGGCCGCACGAGTACGTCCCCGATCGCGGCGACGCAGTTTGGATCACCTTCGACCCGCAAGCCGGTCACGAGCAAGCCGGTCGCCGGCCCGCCCTTGTCCTGTCACCCTCGGCCTATAACGGCCGCGTCGGACTGCTACTCGCCTGCCCAATTACGAACCGGGTCAAAGGCTACCCGTTCGAGGTCGCGCTGCCGGACGGCTTGGCTGTTTCCGGCGTCGTCCTGGCGGATCAAATCAAGAGCTTGGACTGGCGAGCCCGCAAAGCGAGCTACATCGCAACGGTCGACGACGTTTTCGTCAATGGCGTTCTCCGCACGCTCGGCCTGTTGATTCCAGCGCCGCCTCCATAGTACTTCCCCCTGACGGCCGGCCGCGGTTCTGGTAGCCTAACATTTCACCCGCCCGACGCATGGAGCCGCGACCATGACGACAGCCCTCGCCGAACACCAGCCCGTCGAATGGCACGGCGGAGAGAACCGCCCGCAGTCCGTGCCCGGGCGGCTCGGGCCGCAGTGGCTCAACAACTGGCGCGCCGCGTTCGGCGGGCCGCGGTCGCGCCGCTTCGGCCGGGCCGCCCGGCTCGTGCCGCAGATTCGCTACTGGGAGTCGGAGTACGAGAAACTTTCCGACGAGGACCTGAAGAAGGCCGCCCACCGCGTCCGTGGCCGGGCCCGCGGCGGCGAGTCGCTGGACAAACTCCTGCCCGAGGCGTTCGGCCTGGTCTGCGTCGCGTCGGTGCGCATCCTCGACATGCGGCCGTTCGACGTGCAACTCGTCGGCGGCGCGGTCATGCACTACAAGGCGCTCGCCGAACTCGCCACCGGCGAGGGGAAGACGCTCACGGCGTCGCTGCCGGTCTTCCTCAACGCGCTGACCGGCAAGGGCGTCCACATCGTCACCGTCAACGACTACCTGGCCAAGCGCGACGCCGAGTTGATCGGCCCGTTGTACGCCATGCTCGGCCTGTCGGTCGGCATCCTCCAGATGCAGATGCCGGAGCCGCAGCGCAAGGCCGCCTACCAGGCCGACGTGACGTACGGCATGGCCAGCGAGTTCGGCTTCGACTTCCTGCGCGACCGGATGAAGCTACGCGGCGGGCAGGGCGGGCCGCCGCCGTTCTGGGCGGCCTGGGGCGCGGGCGGCGGCGACGCGACCAACCTCGACCCGCGCATGCAGCGCGAACTCAACTTCGCCTTAGTCGACGAGGCCGACAGCATCTTCATCGACGAAGCCCGCACGCCGCTGATCATCGCCAGCCCGACTCGCCCGGCCACGCCGGAGGAGCAAGTCGTCTACCACTGGGCCGACGGCCTGGCCAAGACGTTCAAGCGCGACGAGGACTTCACCTACGACCAGAAGAAGGACAAGATCGAACTAACTGAGGCCGGCAAGCAGCACGTGCGCTGGAGCAACCCACCGTCGGGCGAACACTCGCACGCGATGGACAAGCTGCACGAGCACATGGAGCGGGCCATCCACGCCCACTTCCGCTTCCAGCGCGACCAGCACTACATGGTGATCGACGGCAAGGTCATCATCGTCGACGAGTACACCGGCCGGCCGATGCCCGACCGCCACTGGCGCGAGGGGCTGCACCAGGCCGTCGAGGCGAAGGAACGCGCGCCGATCACGCTGGCGTCGGACCACGCGGCGAAGATCACCTTCCAGAGCTACTTCAAGCTCTACAAGAAGCTGGCCGGCATGACGGGCACGGCCGTGCAGAACACCCTGGAGATCCGCCGGGTCTACAAGCTGTGGGTGGTGCCGATCCCGACCAACATGCCGGTCATCCGGCAGCAGTTGCCCGACCGCGTCTTCCCGACGGAGGACGCGAAGTTCGACGCCGTCGTCGACGAGGTGCAGAAACTGTACGTGGCCGGCCGGCCGGTCTTGATCGGCACGCGCTCGGTCGAGAAGTCGGAGGTACTCTCGCAGAAGCTCAAGGACGCGGGCCTGAAGCACGCGGTCTTGAACGCGAAACTGCACGAACAGGAAGCCGAGATCGTCAAGGATGCCGGCCACCGCGGCAAGATCACGATCGCCACCAACATGGCCGGCCGCGGTACCGACATCAAACTCGGTCCGAGCGTGGCACTCGCTGGTGGGCTGGCGGTGATCGGCACCGAGCGGCACGAGGCGAAGCGGGTGGACCGGCAGTTGATCGGCCGTTCGGGCCGCCAGGGCGACCCCGGCACCGGACAGTTCTTCATCTCGTTGGAGGACGAACTGCTCGAGGCCGTCGGGCACAAGCGGCAGACGGCCCTGATCGCCAAAGGCCAGGCGGGCGGCAACGAGGACTGGGACCGCTACGAGCCGCTGTTCGTCAAGGCCCAGCGGACGATGGAGCGCAAGCACTACAAGCAGCGGCTCGACCTGTTGTACGCCGAGAAGTCGCGGCAGGAGACGCTCGAGGACCTCGGAGCCGACCCGTACGTCGATTGATGTCACGATCCCATCCTTGAGCCCGAAGCGCCAGCGAGGGAGACGTGAGCCGTTGGAGGGAAGCTAAAAACGCTGGGTAATGGTCTGTGACGCCGCGAGCCGAGTCTGCGAGGCGAGCGCATCAAAAGCACGCCACGCAGACAAACGGCGCGCCCTCCCCCCACCAGGTACAACACCCCA
>CAZNSL010000315.1:4886-6784 GCA_964574975.1 uncultured Alcaligenaceae bacterium
CAAAAAACGGGGGGTATTTGGTTTGGGCGGCGGCCTCCGTTGTGGGGGTGGCGCGCGAACCCGGCGCTCGCCTCGCAGACTCGGCTCGCGACGTCACCTCCCGTTGAAGAACACCCAACCCCAATTCGGGAACAGCGTCGCTACCCACGAACTGCCCAGCGCCATCGTACCGACGACGACCTGCATGTCCCAAACACCAATAGCCTGCCCCAACACTTCCGCAGCGAATCCAACCCGACCATCGCGTACATCACGGCAACACCCTCCCGGAACCCAGGGCGACCGAGTCAATGCGATGCCGGCCGCCACGGCCGTACTATCGCATGGCGAACTCCTACGGCCGGCGATCCGTAAACTCATTACTGACCCACCCACCCGTCGGAGACACCTCACATGCGCCGATCGCTGCTCGCACTGCTGCTGCTCATCCCCGCTGTACCAGCCCAGGAACCGCTGCGCGTCGCCGGCGACCGGCCCATCGACATCGCCCACATCCGCCTCGATGTCAAAATCGATTTGCCCAAGAAGGCCGCCGACTTCGTCGCCACCATTGACTTCACGACGACGCGGCCGGTCGCGTCCTTCGCGCTCGACGCGGTCGATTTCGAGGTCAAGTCCGTCAAACTCGCCCAGCGCGAGGCCAAACCGGCCGATGTCCGCTTCGCCCACGACGGTCAGAAGCTCAACATCGACCTCGATCCGGAATGGGGTGCCGGCCGTTCCGGCACGCTGACGGTCGAGTACCGCGTCCGCGATCCGAAGGCCGGCCTGCACTTCTTCGCCCCGACCACTGCCGAGCCGGAGGTGCCGTTCACCGTCTGGAGCCAGGGCGAGTCGATCTACAACCGCTACTGGATTCCCTGCCTCGACCACCCCAACGAGCGGCAGACGACCGAGCTCGTCGTCACCGTCGCCGATGGCTATGAGGTGCTGTCTAACGGCAAGCTCGCTAGCAAGAAATCCAACGGCGACGGCACGGTAACGTTCCACTGGAAGCAGGACAAGCCGCACGTCGCGTACCTGGTGACGCTGGTCGTCGGCAAGTACGACATCGTTCGCGAGGACTGGCGCGGCAAGGAGGTCTCGTACTACGTCCCGGCCGGCCGCGGCAAGGAGATCGCCACGACCTTCAGCCGCACCCGCGAGATGCTCGACGTGTTCAGCAAGAAGTTCGGCGTCGAGTACCCGTGGGACAAGTACGCCCAGGTGGTCGTCGAGCAGTTCACCGCCGGCGGCATGGAGAACACCAGCGCTACGACGCTCACCGACTACTCGCTACACGACCAGCGCTCGCTGCTCGACGGCGACTCCGACGGGCTGATCGCGCACGAACTCGGCCATCAGTGGTGGGGCGACCTGCTGACCTGCCGCGACTGGGCGCACCTCTGGCTCAACGAGGGCTTCGCCAGCTACTGCGAAGTGATCTGGGACGAACACCGCCACGGCACCGACCGTGCCCAGTACGACCTGTGGCAAAAGGCCGGCGGGGCCAAGGTCGGCGGCAAGGACCGACCAGTCGTCGACCGCCGCTACACCAACCCCGACACCATGTTCGACGGCCGGGCGTACCCCAAGGGCGCGTGGGTGCTGAACATGCTGCGGGCGACCCTCGGCGACGAGGTGTTTTGGAAGGGCTTGCAAGCCTACGGCACCGAGCACAAGTACAAGACCGTGGAGACGGCCGACCTACGCAAGACGATGGAGCGCGTCAGCGGCCGCAACCTCGAACGCTTCTTCTACGACTGGACCGAGAGGCCCGGCCACCCGGTCCTCAACGTCGAGATCAAGTACCTGCCTGACTCGAAGCAACTGCGCGTCGCGGTCATGCAGACGCAGCCGGGCGAGGCGTTCCACTTCGCGTTGCCGATCGAGACCTACGGAGACGGCTCCTCGCGGCC
>CAZNSL010000316.1:0-6746 GCA_964574975.1 uncultured Alcaligenaceae bacterium
GCCGGCTCCTCGCCGCCGCGCTAGCAATTCTCGCCATGAGTTCCACGAACGCCGCCGATACCCGGTATTGGGTCTACATCGGCACGAACGGCAAAGAGATTCATAAGCTCGAATTCGATACCGGGACCAGCGCACTCGCATCGAAGGGTGTCGTCGCGGAGACGCCACGGCCGTCGTTCCTGGCCGTGCATCCGACCAAGCGATTCCTGTACGCGGTCGGCGAAGTCAACGCGATCGGCAGCAAGAAGGGCGGCGGCTTGGTCGCGTTTGCGCTCGACCCGGCCACGGGCAACTTGTCGAAGCTCAACGAGCAGTCGTCCGGCGGGGCCGGCCCGTGCCACCTCGTCGTCGATGCGACGGGCAAGTGCGTACTGGCCGCGAACTACGGTGGTGGCAGCGCGTGCGTCCTGCCGATCCGGCTCGACGGCACGCTCGGCGAAGCAAGTGCATTCGTGCAGCACCAAGGCTCGTCGATGAACCCATCGCGGCAGATGGAGCCGCACGCCCACTCGATCAACCTCGACCCGGCCAACAAATTCGCGTTCGTTGCGGACCTCGGAACGGATGAGGTCATCGTCTATCGCTTCGATCCGGACAAGGGTACGCTCATTCGCACTGGAGCGTACAACACGGCGAAGGGGGCCGGCCCGCGGCACTTCGCGTTTCACCCCGGCGGCAAGCACGCTTTCGTCATCAACGAACTCGACAGCACGCTCGACGCGATGAGCTACGATCCGGCGACCGGCAAGCTCACGCGCACTGACTCGAAGACGACGCTGCCCGTCGGCTTCACGGGCACGAACTACCCGGCCGAGGTGCAGGTTCATCCATCGGGCAAATTCATCTACGGCTCGAACCGCGGGCACGATAGCATCGCCGCCTTCGCCTTCGACGCCACGACGGGCAAGCTGACGTCTGTGGGCCATGCAACCGAGGGCATCAAGGTGCCGCGCAATTTCGGTATCGACCCGACCGGCAAGTTCGCCTTGGTTGCCAATCAAGACGGTAATAGCGTCGCCGTCTTCCGCATCGACCCCGCGACGGGCAAGCTGTCGCCGACGGACCAGAAGGTGGCCGTGGGCAAGCCCGTTTGCGTGAAATTCGTACCGATCCCGTAACGTATACCCGGAGCAGGTTTCAATGAAGCATTCCATTCTCGCGCTGACCGTTGCCGCAGTCGCTGGCTTGGCGCTCTCGTCCGCGCCGGTCGTCGAGGCCAAGGCCGCCAAACCGGGGTTCGTCGATCTGTTCAACGGCAAGGATTTGGCCGGGTGGCGCGGCGGTACCACGGAAGATCCTCGCTGGATCGCTAGCCTTGGGGCCGAGGCACGCGAGGCGTTGCTCGACAAGTGGACGTCTACCATTGCGCCCCATTGGAAGGTCGAGAACGGAGAACTCGTCAACGACGGGTACGGCGACTTTCTGACGACGGTCAAGGACTACGGCGATATCGAACTGCTGATCGAATACAAGACAGTGCCGAAGGCCGACAGCGGCATCTACCTGCGGGGCACGCCGCAGGTGCAAATCTGGGACTCGACGGAGCAGGAGAAGTTCAAGCTCGGTGCGGACAAGGGCAGCGGCGGTCTGTGGAACAACTCACCCGGTGCGCCGGGCAAGGACCCGCTCGTACTAGCGGATCGTCCGTTCGGCGAGTGGAACAGCCTGCGGATCATCCAGGTCGGCGAACGGACGACCGTGTACCTCAACGACAAGCTCGTCGTCGATCACGCTCGCATGGAGAACTACTACGACCGCAAGTTGCCGCTGGTGCGCAAGGGGCCGATCCAGCTTCAGACGCACGGCGGCGAGATCCGCTGGCGCAACGTCAAAGTCCGCGAGATCGGCCGGGACGAGGCGCTGGAGTGGTTGCGCTCCAAGAGCGACAACGGCTTCAAGAGCGTTTTCAACGGCGTGGACTTCGACGGCTGGGCAGGACCCGTCGAGAACTACGAAGTCAAGGACGGTGCGATCGTCTGCAAGCCGAAGAAGGGTGGGACGATCTTTACGAAGGACGAGTACGGCGACTTCGTCGCCCGCCTCGAATTCAAGCTGCCGCCCGGCGGCAACAATGGACTGGCGATCCGCTATCCGGGTTCCGGCGACACCGCGTACGGAGGCATGTGCGAACTCCAGGTGTTGGACGACGACAGCAAGAAGTACACGACGCTCGACCCACGACAATTTAACGGCTCGGCTTACGGCATGGTTCCGGCGGCCCGCGGCTACCTGCGGCCAGCCGGCGAGTGGAACTTCGAGGAGGTCACGGTCAAAGGCTCGACGATCAAGGTCGAGTTGAACGGCTCACTGATTCTCAACTGCGATCTGTCGAAGGTGAAGGACTACATGGCGAACTCGCCACACCCCGGCAAGGATCGCACGTCGGGTCATTTCGGCTTCGCCGGCCACAACGACCCGGTCGCGTTCCGCAACGTGCGGATCAAGCCGCTATAGGATGACATCCTTCGCGACCGAACTCGCGCGCTACGGCCCAGACACGGTCTACCGACCGCCACGCCCGGCCGCGGCGCGCGAGTTCTGTCGCCGTTTCGCCCGGTCGCATTCCGAGAACTTCTCGGTCGTCACGCTTGCATTACCGCGGCGGCTGGTGCCGCACTTCCACGCCGTCTACGCCTTCTGCCGCTGGGCCGACAACCTCGCCGACGAGAGCGGCGGTGGGTCGCGGGCACTCGAACTCCTCGCGTGGTGGCGCACGGAACTCGACCGGCTCTACGAGGGCCGGCCGCGGCATCCGGTCATGGTTGCCCTCGCGCCGACGGTCGCGCGGTTCGGCATTCCCGCAAAGCCGTTCCGCGACCTGCTGTTCGCCTTCGAGCAGGACCAACTCGTCAAGCGCTACGCTACCTACGACCAACTACTCGACTACTGCCGGCACTCGGCCGACCCGGTGGGGCGAATCCTGCTGTACCTGTTCGAGTCGTACGACGAGGCGAACGCGGCGTTGTCGGATCGCATCTGCACCGCGCTGCAGTTGACGAACTTCTGGCAGGATGTGGCGCGCGACCTGGACATCGGACGGGTCTATCTGCCCGAAGACGACATGGCGAAATACGGCTACTCCGAGTCCGATCTGTTGGAGAGGCGCTTCTCGCCGCAGTTCGCGGCACTCATGCGCTTCCAGGTTGGTCGGGCGCGCGACTCATTCCTCCGCGGGCTGCCGTTGGTGGACCGGGTACCGGAGGAGGTGAGGATCGACGTGGCGTTGTTCGCCCGCGGCGGGCTGGCTGTGTTGGGCAAGATCGAGCGCCAGGGCTACAATGTCTGGAAACGCCGCCCCCGACTCGCCAAATGGGAGAAGGCTGCGTTAGTCGCTGGTGAGGTCTGGGGACACTGGCAACAACGCATGTGGCCGACGCGATGAGCGACACAAGCACGGAACGCTCGTTCGCCTACTGCGAAGACCTTGCCAAGCGCGAGGCCCGGCACTTCTACCCCGCCTTCCGCGCACTGCCACGCGACCAGCGGCGGGCGATGTGCGCACTCTACGCTTACATGCGCGTCACCGACGATCTCGCCGACGGTCCCGGCACTCCGGAAACCAAGCGCATCGCCCTGAACGTCTGGCGAGAGAACCTGCACGCGGCCCTCGGTGGCGAGCCGTCGCACGACCTGCACCCGGCACTCGCGGACACCGTGGCAAGGTATCGCGTCCCCGTCCAACACCTGACCGAAGTTCTCGACGGCGTAGGTATGGACCTGGAACCGGTGCGGGTGCGCGACTTCGACGAGTTGTACCGCTACTGCTACCACGTCGCCTCGGCCGTCGGACTGGCGTGCATCCACGTTTGGGGCTTCGACGGCGACGAGGCGAAGCGACACGCCGAAGCCGCCGGAGTCGCGCTACAACTGACGAACATCCTCCGCGATCTCGGCGAGGACAAATGCCTCGGACGGGTCTACCTGCCGGCGGACGAGTTGGCTCGTTTCGACTGCCCGCCGGAGCGTTGGGCCGCCGGCAGCGAATCGTTCCGGGCACTGATGGAATTCCAAACCGAGCGGGCACGCGGCTACTACGCGCAGGCCCAACCGCTCACGAAGATGCTGCCGCCGGCGGGGCGGGCCGTATTCGAGATGATCCTGCGGACGTACCGGGCGCTGCTCGACGAAATCGTTCGCCGACGCTACGACGTGTTCAGCACGCGCGTTCGCCTGAGCGGTTGGCGCAAGCTCATGCTCGCGGCCCAGGCATTGCCGATGCGCTGGGGGCTACTTGGATGAGGTCGGCCCTCGTCCTCGGCGGGGGCCTCGCGGGGTTGTCGGCCGCCGTCGCGCTGGCATCGCGCGGCTACCGCGTGACGGTCCTCGAAGCCCGGCCGCGACTCGGCGGTCGGGCAGGCTCGTTCGCCGATGCGGCAACCGGGCAACTCATCGACGCCTGCCAACACGTCAGCATGGGCTGCTGCACCAACTTCGCACACTTCGCCGAGACGGTCGGCGTTGCGAAGTTTCTCCAACCGCAACCGGCCCTCGACTTCATGACGTCCGACGGCCGCGTCAGCCGATTCGCCGCCGACCGATTGTTCGCACCGCTGCATCTGGCCCGCTCGTTTGCAACGGCACACTACCTGTCGCCGATCGAGAAGCTGCGCGTCGCCTGGGGGCTGGCGTGTTTGGCGCGCTCGTCGGCCGATGCCGACCCACCGTTTCTCGATTGGCTGAACGCGCACCGGCAGACGCAACGGACCATCGACCGCTTCTGGGGCGTGGTGTTGGTCAGCGCGCTCAACGAGACGGTGGACCGCGTCGGCCTCAAATACGCTCGCAAGGTGTTCCGCGATGGGTTCCTGACGCACCGCCGCGGCTTCGAGGTGCAGCTTCCAACCGTCCCGCTCGCCCGTCTGTACGGCGACGAACTCCACGACTGGCTGGCGCACCACGGTGTCGAGGTACGGTTGGAAGCGGCCGTGCGCGAGATCGTCGTGGAGGGTGGGGCCGTCCACATCGTGCGCCTGCGCGACGGCAGTGAGTTGACATCGGATGCTTACGTTTCGGCCCTGCCGTGGGATCGGCTGCTTGGGGTGTTGCCAGAAGGCGTCGCTACCTCGTCGCCGGTGTGGTCGGGGTTGAAAAACCTCGCCGCGTCGCCGATCACCAGCGTCCACTTGTGGTACGACCGGCCGATTACGGATCGGCCTCACGTCGTCCTGATCGACTGCCTCGGTCAGTGGCTCTTCAACCGCGGTGAGGCCCGACCGGGTGAACATTACGTCCAGGTCGTCGTCAGTGCGGCGCGGTTGTTCCAGGGGCAGGGCAGCGACGCGATCCAGGCGCGGATCGTCGATGAACTGGCCGGGTTGTTCCCGGTCGGAGCGAACTTGCTGCGCGGTCGCGTCGTCACTGAACGTGCGGCGACGTTCAGTGCCGTGCCCGGCATCGACCGCTGGCGACCAGGGCCAGTCTCTGAAATCTCGAATCTGATATTAGCCGGCGATTGGACCGACACGGGCTGGCCGGCGACGATGGAGGGGGCCGTCCGCAGCGGCTACCGCGCGGCCGAAGCGGTGCTGGCCCGCGATGGTCGGCCGGAGACGATCGTACAGCCCGACTTACAATGACGATTTCTCACTCATACGACGAGGGCCGAATGACGCCTGAACACGAGCCGTTGCCGAAGCAGTACGACCCAAAGGCTGCCCAGAGTCGCTGGCTCGACGAGTGGGATGCCAAGGGCTACGGGCACTCCGAGCCGGACTCGGCGCGGACGCCGTACACCATTGTCATCCCGCCGCCGAACGTCACCGGCGCGCTGCACATGGGCCATGCCCTCAACAACACATTGCAAGATGTGCTGATTCGTTGGCGGCGCGCACAAGGGTATAACGCTCTGTGGATGCCGGGCACCGACCACGCCGGCATCGCCACGCAGGCCGTCGTCGAGCGGCTGATTTTCGCCCAGGAGAAGAAGACGCGCCGCGACCTCGGCCGCGAGGAACTGAACCGCCGCATCTGGGCGTGGAAGGACCAGTACGAGAAGCGCATCCTCGGCCAACTGCGCCAACTCGGCGCGAGTTGCGACTGGGCGCGCACGCGATTCACGCTCGACGCGGTTTGCACGAAGGCCGTCCGCGAGACGTTCTTCAAGATGTTCAAAGACGGCTACATCTTCCGCGGCAAGCGGCTCGTCAACTGGGACACTCACTTGCAAACGTCGGTCGCGGACGACGAGACGTACACGGAGGACACCGTCGGCGGCTTCTGGACGTTCAAGTACGCCGTGAAAAGCGAGCCGGGGGCGTTAACCCCCGGAGAACAAGAGTTCATCCGCTTCTCGACGACGCGGCCGGAGACGATGCTCGGCGATACTGCCGTCTGCGTCCACCCGTCGGACGAGCGGTACAAGCATCTCATCGGGAAGACGGTCACGGTGGCAACCGTCGGCCGCGAGATTCCGATTATCGCCGATGGGCTGCTCGCCGATCCGGAACTCGGCACCGGCTGCGTCAAGGTCACGCCGGCGCACGACCCGAACGACTACGCCTGCTACACGCGGCATCCTGAAATCGGGATGGTCAACATCCTGACGCCGGACGGCAAGATCAACGAGAACGGCGGCAAGTTCGCCGGCCTGGATCGCTACGCCGCCCGTGAGGCCGTCGTTGCCGAGATGGAGTCGCTCGGTCTGTTCGAGGGCCGCGAGGACCGCACGATTCCATTGAATGACAGCCACCGCTCGAAGTCGCCGATCGAGACGTAACAGAGCGACCAATGGTTCGAGGCTCTGGAAC
>CAZNSL010000317.1:0-4253 GCA_964574975.1 uncultured Alcaligenaceae bacterium
TTCTTCCGCGCCTTCCGCGAGCGGTTGACCGAAAGTCTTCCCGCACAGGACATCCTCGAACGGCTGCACGAGGAAATCCTTGCCACGACGCGGTTGCCGCTCGCCATCCAGTTCCTCGCCACCGAACTCAAGCACACCGGCGAAATCGCCACCGGCATACGGCGTCTCGCGCACTACTTCACCGCGTTCCAGGCGTACGTCATCGCGCAGGCCGAGAAGGAGGGCCTGCGCTTCCCGCTGCCGACCGCCCTGCTCGTCCTGGAGCGCGAGGCGACCTATCGGGCCGGATCGGCCAGCCCCGCCGGTATGTTCGTCTACCAGTTCGAGGCCTTGTCGCGCAACCGCATGGGTTTCCTCGACGGCCTGACCGCGATGGCTGAGGATCCGATTTACGACGCCGACTGGCAGGGGTACATCCGGCAGGTGCGCCACCACGTCGGCGCGTACGATTTCGCAGACCTGGTGTACGTTCGTTCGGAACTATACGTCGAGGAGGAACGGCGGAAGGTCCCGGACTACCAGCCGCCAGTGCCGCCGCTATTCGGCGCGAAGGAGGGGCGGATTGCGCGGGCCAACCGCGGCCGGGACCCGTTGTATCTGTTCGCGGCGCTCCAGCGCCAGTTGAACTACCCCGAGGTGCCACGGCCCAAACCGCGCGACGACGTAAACGCCAAGCTCGACGCGCTGCAAGTCAAGCTGCGGGAAATGGAGGCTCGGCTACGGCTCGTCGAGGGCGAATTGCGCGGGTCGGTCGACTTGAGCCAATTCGGCAAGCCGGACCTGTTGAAGGACGACGAACCTCGATCGGTTCGCGACCCTTCGTAGAAGCGTCCTACGCCGACGGCCGGACGGCCCGGAAGGCTTGCAGAACCTCGTAGAGATCGCTGGTGACGCAGACCTCGTCGTCGAGAAAGTCGTGTAGCCAGACGAAGTTCATGCGTTGTGCGAGTGCGACGAGCGGCAACAGTTCGCGTAGCGAAATGTGGACGGTGGCCTCGGCGACGGGCGGCACATCGCGTTCGGCACGCGGATAGACGCGCAGTTGACGACGAGCCATGATCGAACCTCCGTGCGTGGGCCGTACATACGGGTGCGACAGCCGGGCCGGATTAGCCCGTCGTCCATGATCGGTCGCCGCCCGCCACGCTCCACAGCAATTCCGCGCGGATGTTGGCGTGACGGGCCGGGTGAGTGGTCCGCACATCCGCTATAATCCTCCGAGTCGCCGACCCGCAGACTGAATTCGATGTCGCACACGTTCGCCGTTCTGGGTGCGGGAGCCTGGGGTACCGCCGTGGCGGTACTGCTCGCGCAAGACGCACGTCACCGCGTCCGACTGTGGTGCGCGCAGCCGCAGCACTATCCGGAACTCTCGGCCACCCGCGAGAATCCGAAATTGTTGCCTGGCGTCACCATCCCGGAAGCGGTCGAAATCGTCGCCGACTTCGCCGACGCCGTCGCCGGTACGAGCCTGTGCGTCGCCGCCGTGCCGACGGTGTACCTGCGGGCCGCCTTCGCGCCGCACGCCGGCAAGCTGGACGCCGGCGTGCCCGTCGTGAGTTTGGCGAAGGGCGTCGAGAACGCGACCTTCCTGCGGCCGACGGAGATTCTGCGCGAGGTGCTGGGCAGCGAACGCCTGGCCGTGCTGAGCGGCCCCAGCCATGCCGAGGAAGTCAGCCGCGGTATGCCGACATCGGTCGTCGCCGCCAGCGAAGACGCGGAGTTGGCGCGCGACGTTCAGCGCTGGTTTTCGACCGAGCGATTTCGCGTGTACACGAACGCCGACGTGGTCGGCGTCGAGATCGCCGGGGCGCTCAAGAACGTGATCGGCATCGCCGCCGGCATCTGCGACGGCCTCGGCTTCGGCGACAACGCCAAGTCGGCACTACTGACGCGCGGCCTGGCCGAGATGGCTCGCTTCGGCATGGCCCTGGGGGCCGAACATGCGACGTTCTACGGTCTGGCGGGCGTCGGCGATCTGATGACGACCTGCGTCAGCCCGCACGGTCGCAACCGCCGCGTCGGGATGCGCCTGGCGGCCGGTGAGTCGCTCGACGCGATCCTCGCCAGCTCGCCGATGGTCGCCGAGGGCGTGTACACGACGAAAAGCGTCTACGAGCGGACGCGGCGGATGGGTGTGGATATGCCGATCCTCGGCGAGGTGTACCGCGTTCTGTACGAGGGCAAATCGCCGCGGCAGGCGGTCGGGGATCTGATGCTGCGGGCACTCGCCTCGGAGCGGCGCATCTGACGTTTCGCGTTCACTGGCGCTCGTAGCAGTTGCCAGGCAATCGTCGGATCAGTCGCTTCATCTCCAGCGTCATCGTCGCGCGGGCGACCTCCGGGGCCGTTAGTCCCAGTTCCTGCGCGATGGTATCGGCGTGCTTCGGCCCGTCGGCGAGTAAGTCCCACACCCGCTTCGGGATGCCGTCCAAGTCGGGTGGTGGGGGACGGCTCACCGCGTCTCGCTCGGCCATGCTGGCCCGCAACGGCACACCGCCGATCGCTTCCAGTACGTCGTCGGCGTTGCGCACGAGCGTCGCGCCGTTACGGATGAGTTGCAGGCAGCCGGCGCTCGCCAAAGCATCGACCGGCCCCGGCACGGCCAGTACGTCGCGGCCCTGCTCGCCGGCATGACGAGCGGTAATGAGCGTGCCACTCTTATCGGACGCTTCGACCACCACCACGGCCTGCGATAGTCCACTGATGATGCGGTTACGCGGCGGAAATAGCTCCGGCCGTGGCTCCACGCGCATCGACGTTTCGCTGAGCAACGCTCCGTGGGTCTGCACCGCCGCGGCGAGGTCCGCGTGTTCCGGCGGGTAAACTCGCGACAGGCCGCCCGCAAGTACTGCCAGCGTCCGCCCGCCGGCTTTGAGTGCCGCGGCGTGAGCGGCCCCGTCGATGCCGCGGGCGAGACCCGATACGACAGTCACGCCGGCTCGTGCCAGCCCACTGGCAAGCCGCTCGGCAACGCGCCGTCCGTAGGCCGTGCAGTCGCGCGAGCCGACGATGGCCACGGCCCGGCTGTCGGCCGCCGTCACCGCGCCGCGGACGTAGAGCAACGGCGGCGGTGCCGTGATCTCGGCCAACCGTGGCGGGTAGCCGTCGCCACCGAGCGCGACGACCGACGCGTCGTGCCGGTCGAGCAGTTCGCACTCGCGCTGGAGGTCGGCCGATGCCAACGCGGCCGCGAACGACTCGCTCAGTTTGGCCCCGATCATCGGCACGGCCCGCAGTTCGGCCGCGGTCGCCCGCCGGGCGGATGCCGCGGAACCGAAGTGCTGCAAGAGGGCGGCCGTCAGCTTCGGGCCGAGGCCTGGGACGAGACTGAGGGCGAGCAGATCGAGCAGTTCGGGAGCGTTCGGTCGGGCCATGCATCGCGTCTCCGGGCGGGCGCAATCCATCGGGAGATCGGCCCGCACCGAGTACAGTAGTGGGCGAATGGCCGATGGCCCTTCGTCCACACATTTCTTGGGCAACGATTGTCTTCTCGCATCGTACAATGGCCCGATGACGTTGCCCTTCACCGCGGCGAGGGTTGCCCTCGTCGGCGAGTCGCGGCGACGGGTCAAGGACCTGCCGGGCTTCCGCAAAACGCACCGCGTCCCCGACCGCGTCGATGCCGCCACAACGCGCTTTCTCCACGAACTCGTCGCCCACGATCTCGAGGTCGACGCCGACGCCGTGTTCGCCGCCCTGCGCGCCGCCTTCGGCTACACGCGCCGGCAAGTGAAGGCCGCGCGCGAGGATGGCCTGGCAGCCCTGCGCACGCCCGACTTCGATTACACGGTGAGTGCGTCTCTCACACCGGACGATGCGGCAACGCTGGTCGTGCGCCGCGAGGTCACGCGGATGAAGTCCGCGGACCTGCTCGACGACCCGCGTTTCCGAACGGTCTTCGCGCGCACTTTCCAGGCGATCGCGGTCACCGCGCGGAAGCGGATCAACGTCGCCCGGTGGATCGATCGCGTCGAGGTGCTGGACGAGTCGGGGTTGACGCTCCGCTACCCGGCCGACGCGGCGTGGTGCGAACTGGAGATGGCCGGTTTCGGCGGGATCGTGCGCGTCGAACCGCTAAAGTTCGAGGTGCGGACCAAGGGCGTGCTGGCCCGGCTCGACCTGTTCGAGACGTACGAGGCGTTCGTCGCGCTATTTCGGCGGAGCGACCGGAAAATGTTGCAGTAGTGGTCGCGACCCCCCGAGCCGAGTCCCCCCGGCGAGCGCCGCGGAGCGACCCACCCCGGCGCCGC
>CAZNSL010000317.1:4263-6737 GCA_964574975.1 uncultured Alcaligenaceae bacterium
TGTGGCGGTTGGGGGGGCCCCCCGGCGCGCGGTGGCGGGGGGCGGTGCGCCGATGCGCTCGCCTCGCAGACTCGGCTCGCGGCGTCGCGGAGGGGTTACTCCTCGTCGTCGTGCGCCACCTGCGCCTTGGCAACGATCTGCTGCTGCACCTGTGCTGGCACCACGTCGTAGTGGCTAAAGTGCATCGTGTACGCCCCTTGACCCTGCGTGATGCCGCCGAGTTGAGCCGCGTACTTCGTCACCTCCGCCAGCGGGGCCTTCGCGTGGATCACCGCCAGGTCGCCCGGCAGGCTGTCCTGGTTGTCCACCCGCGCCCGCTTCGTACTCAAGTCGCCGAGGATCGCGCCCGTGTACTTGCTCGGGCACGTCACTTCCAGGTCCACGATCGGCTCCATCAGGACCGGTCGGGCGGCTAGCACGGCCTTCTTGAACGCCAGCCGGCCGGCCGTCTTGAAGGCGGCTTCCGAGCTGTCCACGTCGTGGTACTTGCCGAAGTGAACCTCGACGGCCATGTCCTGCATCCGGTAGCCGGCCAGGGCACCGCGGTCGAGCAACTCCTTGCAGCCCGTCTCGACGGCCGGCATGAACTGGTTCGGGATCGTGCCGCCGACGATGTGGTCGATGAACGCGAAGTTGTACTCCGGATCGTAGTGAGCCGAGCGCATCTTCTCGAACTTCGACTTGTTGGCGAACTGTTCCTCGAGTTGTTGCTGCGTCTTGATTTCGCGCGGCAGCGGGTAGACCCGCATGTGGACCTCGCCGAACTGGCCCCGGCCGCCGGTCTGCTTCTTGTGCTTGTGGTCGGCCGACGACTCGGCCGTCACTGTCTCGCGGTACGGGATCTTCGGCTCGTGCGTCACCACCTCCAGGTCGAACCGCTTCTTGAGCCGGGCGCGGATCACGTCGAGGTGCAACTGGCTGACGCCGCTGACGACCAGTTCGTGCGTCTGCGCGTCGCGCGTCATCTTGAACGTCGGATCCTCGTCGGCAATTTTGTGCAGGCTCGTCGAAATCTTCTGCTCGTCGCCGCGGGCCTTCGGCTCGATCGCGAGCCCGAACATCGGCAGCGGGTATTCGCCCAGCGGCAACTTGGCGACGTTGCCGTTGGACCCGACCGTATCGCCGATGGCCAGATCGTCGACCTTGGCGATGGCGATGATGTCGCCAGCGACGGCTTCCGTGATCGTCTCCTGCTTGTTGCCCTGCATCCGCAACAGCGCTCCGATGTGGGACGACTTGCCGGAACGGGCGTTGTGGATGGTTGCATGGTCCTTAAGCTTGCCCGACAGGACGCGGACGAAGCTCAGGTGGCCAACGAACTTGTCGTTGATCGTCTTGAACACCTGTCCGACGAACTCGCCGTTCTCGTCGGCCGGAGCCGCCGGGCCGCTCGCCGACACGTTCAGCGACTTGGCGCTCGGCGGCAGGGCGAACCGCACGACGGCGTCGAGCATCTCCGCGACGCCGATGTCCTTCCGCGCGCTGGCGCAGAGGATTGGCACGACGGTCTTGGCGGCCAGCGCCTTCGGCATGGCGGCGATCAACTCCTCGTTGGAAATGTTGCCTTCGCCGAGGTACTTCTCGGTCAAGGCGTCGTCGCACTCGACTATGGCTTCCACGAGTTGGTTACGGGCGCTGGCGAGGTCCACGGGGCAACCGGCCGGCGCGGAGGCTGGAGGCTCCAGGACGCTGACGATGCCCTTGAAATCGGCCCCAATTCCCACAGGAGCGTTCAAGAGGACGCACTGCTTGCCGAACGACTGTCGGACGGCCTCGAGTAACTCATCGAAGTGAACGTTGTCGGCATCGAGTTTGTTGAGGACGACGAACCGTGCCCGGCAGCGCTCGCCGGCCTCCCGAAACATGCGGCGGGCGTTGACTTCGATGCCGTGGCCGGCATTCAGGACGACGAACGCGTTTTCGACGGCGTTGAGAGCACCGAGGGCGGCCCCGACGAAGTCCGGGTAGCCGGGGGCGTCGACGAGCTGAACGAATTTGCCCTGGTGATCGAGGTGCAACACGGCCGAGTCGATGGAGAACTTCCGTTTGTGTTCCTCGTCGTCGGTATCGGCGACGCTGGTGCCGTCATCGACGGATCCACGGCGCGCGACGGCCCCCGCCTTGAATAGCAGGGCGTCGGCAAGGGTGGTCTTGCCGGCCGCGCCGTGGCCAACGAGCGCCAGGTTGCGAATGTCCTCCGCGTGGTGCGCTGCCATTGCCAACCTCCTTTTTTAGTGACGAGTGCCGAATGCCGGGTGCCTATTCTCAGCACTCGGCATTCAGCATGTTGATGGCTTCGGTCAGGTTCAGGTGCCCTTCGTAGAGCGCGCGGCCAACGACACAGCCAGCCACGCCGACTCGCGCCAGGTCGCGCACGTTGTCGAGTGTCGTGATGCCGCCCGAGGCGTAGACCGGCACCTTCACGGCGGCGAGCATTTCGGAATACGCGGCGACGTTCGGCCCCTCCAGGGTGC
>CAZNSL010000318.1:0-6726 GCA_964574975.1 uncultured Alcaligenaceae bacterium
CGGCTGCTCGGTCATCGCTGGCCGGGCAACGTCCGCGAGCTGCAGAACGCGGTGCGGTACGCGGTGATCCAGTCGGCCGGCGACGTGGTGACCGCGGATCGCTGGCCGCGCTCGCTGACAGGCGGCGAAGCGACCCCGGAGCCGCCGCCGCGGGCCGACCAGCTGGACGTGGTCGCACTGACCGAGGAACTCTTGCGCCGCGGCGAGGACGACATCTACGCGAAGGCCAGCCAGGCGTCGGATCGGGCGATCCTGGAAGTGATCCTGCGACACGCGGGCGGCAACCAGGTGGCGGCGAGCCAGTTGGCGGGCATGTCGCGGACGACCCTGCGAGCAAAGATCCAGGCCCACGGCCTGGTGATCGAGAAGCAAGTCCGCGCCCCGCAGGACCGGCCGACGACGTAGGCCGAGCCGCGCCAGCCATTCGTTGCACGAAAACAGAGACACCCCTCGAGACGCATTTTCGTTGCATGCAACGAATGCAACGAATCGGCGCGGCTGCCGGCCGGAGAAAAGGGGACAGGCACGAATGCCGTTAAGTTAAGCCTCAAGTGATCGTATTGCAAGGGGATAGGTCTCGTCAAACGAGCGACCTCCTGCCATGCTGGTTGGTGCATACCGCAACCGGCACGAACAGGAGGTCGTCGTGGCTACTCTTGGCATCGCCCTGGCCCGCGTCAAGGCCGAACTCACCCACTTGGTCCCCGAAGATCTGGTCCGCCGCCTCACCGCCGAGTTGCCCAGCGAGTCCCGCGAGCGCATCCTGACGCCCGTGGTCACCGCTTACCTCGCCCTCCGCAAGGCTTTGCACAACACCGCCATCACCGGTCTGCGGCACCTCGCCGGCGTCGCGTTTACCCCTTCGGCCTACTGCCAGGCCCGCGGCCGGCTGCCCGTCGGCTTCTTCGCCCGCCTTGCCGCCGCCGTCACCGGCCGGCTGCGCCGGACGGACGCCGAGTGCCCCGGCGACCGCTGGTGCGGCCGCCGCACCTGGCTGATCGACGGGTCGAGTTTCTCCAGGCCCGACACGCCCGACCTCCAAGCGGCGTTCGGCCAGCCGGGGCGGAGTCGCGACCGCCGCGTGACCTACGCCGAGCCGAAGCAACGGCCGACGTGGCTGGAGCCGGCCGCCTACGACGCGTTGCCGGCGACGCTAGCGGTACGTGAGGTGCGGGTGCGAGTGCGGACGCCGGGTCGGCGGGTGCGCGAAGTGTTTCAGGTCACGACGCTGTTGAACCGTCGGTCGTTCCCGGCGGCGGCCTTGGCCCGGCGGCACGAAAGCCGTTGGCGGGCGGAAACCAACCTGGGCCACTTGAAGACGACGCTCGGCCTGGACGTGTTGCGGAGTCAAACGGAGACGGGCATCCTCAAGGAAATGCTGATATTCGTGGCGGCGTACAACCTGGTCCGGCGGGTGATGCGGCAGGCGGCCGCGGCGCAAGGCGTGGCGGCCGACCGGATCAGTTTCGTCGACGCGTTGCGGTGGTTGCGTCGGGCGGGCCCGTGCGAGCCGGTGCCGAGGTTAGTGGTGAATCCCGAACGGCCCGGCCGGTTCGAGCCGCGGGTGCGAAAGCGGCGACCGAAGGAGTTCCCGATGCTGAAACGACCTCGGGCCGAACTCAAGGAAGAACTACGGCAACAACACGTTGCGGCTTAACATAACGGCATTCGTGCCTGTCCCCTTTTCTTTTCGACGCGGCGCTGACCATGTACGAAGCCCGATCCGACAAGGGCTACAGCCTGACCGACTGTCGCTCGATGAACGCGCTGCGCGACCTCGGTATTTCCGACGTGCTGACCAACGACCATCACTTCACCCAGGAAGGCTTCAGCATTCTCTTCCCTGGGCCGTGATCGGCCGGCGATCGTTCTGGCGCGGCCGCACCACCCCATCCCAGACGACACGCACAGTTCCAGAACCAACGCCCGGCACACCCTACGGAGTAACAAGGCTCACGGTACGCTTGCGCCGAAGTGGGCGCGGAACTGGGCGAAATCGAAGGCGTTGATGAATCTGTCGTCGTCGATGTCCAGCTACTCCACGTACGCCGCCTGGCCAGTGGAGGAGCCGAAGGCACCGCGGAACTGGGCGAAGTCGAACGCGTTCGCGAAGCCGTCAACGTTCGCGATGGCGAGAATTCGGTAGACGGTTGGTGAGTGCGAGTCCGGTCCCGGCGCGCAGACCGTGCGCCGGGACGGTGAGCGGGCCGCATCACGGCCGTTCGATCGTGGCGAGGGCGTCGCCAGCGCTGGTATGGTGAGACCCATTCACCGGGAACCGCACGAGCAGCGGGCGGGCCGAGTTGCCGGTCGTGCCCTGAAAGTCCACGCCGGCCACGACGATCCCGGTGACCACCGGCGTGCCCGAACGCGCGTCGGTTTGGAGCGCCAGCGAGTAGCCGCGGAAGTCGTGATAGTCCGTGGTCGGACGCTGCGTGAACTTGTAACCGCCCACGCCGAAGCCGGTGTCCAGGGTGCCGTTGGTGTTGAGTCGGGCCACCATGACTTCCGCCTGCGACTGGCCGGCCGCGATAATCAGGCCGCCGACCACGATCCGGCCATCGGGCTGGATGGCCACGCCGTAGCCGGACTCGGTGGCCCCGGTGCCGCCGGGCGCGAGGATGGCGTAGCCGCCGCTGCCGAAGGTCGCGTCCCGCGTGCCGTCGGGCATGTACCGGACCACGGTGAAGTCCTGCCGGCCGTCCGCGCCGCGTCCGGTACCAACGACGACGATCCGGCCGTCGGCCTGAACGGCGGCCGAGCGGGCACCAGTGAACCGCGGGTCCGGGTCGGTCAGGTAGCCGTCGCCGCTGAACGTGGGGTCGAGGTCGCCGTTGGCCGTGTACCGCGCCACCACCGCCTGGATGTTGTTGCCGTCGAAACTCACATGCCCGACGGCAACGAGCTTGTCGTCGGGCTGCACCACCTGGCCGCGGAACCCGTTGCTCACCGGCGCGAAGTTTGTGACCCGGAAGCCTTGGGGCGACCCGCCGCTGACCTGGCCAAATCCCGCGGCCCCGGCGTCGATGGCACCGTCCGCGGTGAACCGGGCGACGGCGGCCGACGCGGCCAGACCGTTCGGCACATTCAGGTCCATGGAGCTGCCGGCCACGACGACCTTGCCCGCGTTCGGCCCGACGGACTGGACGCCGACCGCCTGCAGATCGTCGTAGGCGTTTGGGCTGACCGGTACGTTGAAGTTGACGTAGCCCGTGCCGCCGCCGAACGTCGCGTCCACGGCACCGGCCGCAGTGAGCCGGGTCAATCCGAGGTCGTGGTTCCAGTTTTCGCCCGTCCATCGTTCGATGTGTCCGGCCACGAGGATGCGGCCGTCGGGCAGCACCGTCAGCGAGTTGCTGTACTCACTGCCTGGCCCCAGTTCCGGGGCTGCGATGCCGCCGACCCCGAATGCG
This sequence comes from uncultured Alcaligenaceae bacterium, assembly GCA_964574975.1. GTDB lineage: Bacteria > Planctomycetota > Planctomycetia > Gemmatales > Gemmataceae > JAXMAS01. The sequence continues at coordinate 3,414 of CAZNSL010000318.1, forward strand.
GGGTTCGGCACGCCCTCTCGGTCGTAGCCGACGACGCGCATCGTCTGCCCACCCGACGCGGCCGCGAAGATGCGCTCGCCGGACGTCGCGACGCCAAAGAAGGTGCCGGGGAAGTCGTGGATGATGTACGTCCCGTTGGGCAACGGCTGTCGGCCGTACTCGCCCTGCGGAACGCGGTCGCCGGCCGGCGTGGCGTCCGGTGTCACGACTTCCGACGAGTCGCCGGTCGCCGCGGACAGACCCGACGCCGCCGTCGCGACTCCCCAAACCTCGCCCATGCCGTTGGCCGATACCGCGGTCGGCCGGAGACGTTCGCCGGTGCGATTCGCCGGTTCGGCGCGCCCCCAATCGACGACGGGCATGTCCCAAGGACGGCGGGGAAGTTCCTCCGCCCCGGCCGAACGGTTGAGGCGAGTCGACGGGGCGGTCGCGGTTGGGCCGGCAGTCCAGTCCGCGAGCCAGGTGTCGAGGACGCCGAGGAGGTTGTTCGGTTGCTCGCGGCCTTCGAGGAGTTCGAGTCGGGGCCGGAACGCAGCGCGGGCCGGGCGAGCTGACGGACGGAATCGGACGGGCATGGCAGGTCTCCACGGGGGTCAGGGTCTACTGTCGGTGCGTGCGACACCGGTATCAGCGCGCGGATTGTGCGCCGGGGCGATGCTTGGGCCGGTGCGGGGGTCGCGTTACGCCACATCTGTACCGGCCGCTTCACTCCTGGTCGGTTTCCGACGAGTCTCTGCCGACATCCCGCTCGGCGGTCATTTGGTCACGATGCCCAGCAAGGCCGCCGCCTCCGACCGAAGGCGATTCAAATCCCCGCCCGTCGGTTGATTCCGGTCTAACCACTGTGCGGCCGCCAGGTAGTACAAGACGGATCGGCACAGGTCGCCCTGCTGGCGGTAGGCCATCGCCAGGTAGAGCCACGCACGACACAGTTCGCGCGGCCCGCACTTCGACAGCCCTTCGAGATTCCCAGCGGCTGTGAATGGGTCGCCGGCGCGGTACTGAGCCATGCCCAGACTCAATCGCGCCTCCGGGTAGGTCGGGTTCAGCTTGAGGGCCTGGCGGGCCAGTTCAACTGCGCGGGACGGGTCGTAGAATTGCGCGCCGGGTGTGTTGACCAAGCACGCGGCCCGTGCCGCGTACTGGTCCGCCAGGTTCGTGCGGCTGTGTCCAAACCAAGGCAGGGATCGAACCGCTTCCTCCTGCAGCGGAATGGCCTCGTCGAGCAGACGCAATGCTTCCGTCGCCTGGTCCCGATCGAAGTGGAATGCTGCCAGTATGCTCAGGGCACCGGCCAGGTCGTGTTTGCAACGAGGTTCGTTGGGAGACCTGGCCAACCGTTCCCGCCGTCCGGCGACGGACTCACGGCCCATGGCCTCACCCGCTTGTGAGTCGCCCAATTCACGTTGCAGGAGACTCAAGTCTTCCAGACTGCTCAGCAGGTGCTGCTGCCCAAGTTGCCAGTCGGGATACTCCGTCACCAGCTTCCTCGATACGACGATCGCCTGACGCCAGGCCTTCGCGGCCTCCGACTTCCGTTCGGAGTGCACGTAGGTGAGGCCGAGGTCGTGGTAACATTGAGCGAGTTGGTTGAGATACTCGGGCTTGTCGGGGTACTCTTCCACGAGCTTTCGGGTCGAGTCGGCGGCCCGGCGGAAGGTCTTCGCGGCCTCGCCCGTGCGACCGCTTTCCCCTTCGATCCCGCCAAGCCCTAATAGGTATCCCGCTAACTTGAACCGGTACTCGGCTACCGCTGGGTAGTCCCTCACCAGTGGCTCGGTTGTGGCGATCGCCCGCTCGTATGTCGTCGCGGCCCTCGCGTTCTCGCCGAGACGCACGAGGTTGTAGGCCAGGGAATTGAAGTGACTGCTGAGATGCAGACGGATCGACGGTTCTCTCGGTGAGCGGTCGAGAGCGGCTCGTTGGTGTTCGATGGCCTCGTCGAGGAGCGGTCGTGCCTCCGCCGGCTTTCCCTGGTCGGTCAACAGCTTGGCCAGGCCGTGCAAGGTACACGCGAAGGACGATCGGTCGTCGGGTCTCGCCGATGGCAGAGCCACGATCCGACGGCACTGGTTCACCAATCGACGATAGACCTGCTCGGCTTCGTCGAGCTTGCCCGTTTCGGTCAGAATGGCGCCCAGGTTGGCCGAGTACATTACCCACGTCGATAGACGAGGTAACTGGCCGTCGGAGGCCATGGCAACGAGCCGATCGTAGCTCTGGACGGCCTCGCGGAGGAGTTGCTCGGCCTCCGCACGCCGGTTCGGGTCGCGATAGAGGAGCATCCCCAGGTCGTTGAGACTCGCGCTCAGATGCGACAGATACTCCTGGTCTTGCACGGGCGATTCGGCCGCGAGGGACCGGGCAAGTGCGATGGACCGTCGGAAGGCGGCCTCAGCCTTGGTGTCCTGCCCGAGATCCCACTGGATCGACGCGACCCGGGCGTTTGCGAGCATCGTCGCGGCCCGAGCCATCGTCTCCGTCGCGTTCTCGCGAGCGAAGTCGTCGTAGTACGTCAACAACTGCTCGAGCAGCGCGCGATCGTCCGGTGTGACCTGTTTGTTTGCAGGTATGCGCTCCACGGTTCGAGAGTAAACCTGATCCAGGGCCGCTAAAGCTCGCTTCAAGTTCGACGCCGCCAGTCGCCTTTGCACGGATTCCGCCTGGTAGGCAACTCGAATTTCCTTCTCCTTCTGCCACAGCAACAGAGCGCCACCGGTCAAAGCGGTAACGGCGACCGCAAGGACCACGGCCGCGCTGCGCACCAGATACTTGTGCCGTCGGCACCACTTCGCCGCCCGCTCCCGCCACCCAGGCGGTTTCGCCGCGATCGCCTGGTCACTCAGCCACCGCCGCAGATCGACGGCCAACTCGCCAACCGTGGCGTACCGCTCGGTCGGGGCCTTCGCCAGCGCCTTGAGCGAGATCGTCGCTAACTCCGCGGGGATCGCCTTGTCGAGCTTGCGCGGCGGCACCGGTTCCTCGAACGCGATCCGCCGCAGCACTTCCTGCTTGTCGTCGCCGTCCACCGTCGGCCTCAGCGTCAGCAGTTCGTAGAGCGTGGCACCCAGCGAATAGACATCGGTGCGGTGATCGACGAGGCCGTGCTTGGCGAGCGCCTGCTCGGGCGACATGTAGCGCAGCGTGCCGACGATGTCGCCGGTCATGGTGATGTCGGCGGCGGTGGATAGTTTGGCGAGGCCGAAGTCCGTCACCCAGAGGTGCCCGCCGTGGTCGAGCATCATGTTCGCGGGCTTCACGTCGCGGTGGACGACGCCCATGGAGTGGGCGTACTCCAGGGCGTCCGCCGCTT
>CAZNSL010000319.1:0-6715 GCA_964574975.1 uncultured Alcaligenaceae bacterium
TGATGCGCTGCGGAATCATGCCGGAGCCTCTGTGGCGAGCAACTCGTCGGCTAGGCGGAAGATCGCCTCGCGCTCGTCGTCGGCGTGGTGGGCCAACTCGTCGGCGAGGTAGTCGCGTACCGTCGCCGCGAAATCTTTGGCCGGCGAGGCTTCCCCGGCCGTCAGCGACGGGCCTAGCTCGCCCGATTCGGTCCAGTCGCGGGCGTACCAGCGCGGGACGATGGCGTCGAGTTCGTGCAGGATTGCTTCGAGGCTGTCGGCCCCGGCGGTGTATCGGACGTGGAGGTTGACCAGCGCAGTCGCATGGTCGGGATAGCGGTCGGCCAGCGTCGGCAATTCGGCAGACGGGTCGAGGATCGACACGTCGTAAATCGGCGTTGCATCGAGTGGGATGGTACGAACGTTCGTCGCACCGCCCGGGCCGAGGTCGAATACGACGACGCCCTTACGATCGGCCGACTCCCCCAGGTCCATCCGTTCGATGCTGCCCGAGTAGCGCACGGTCTCTCGCCGACCGAGCGCTTGTGCCTTGTGGATGTGACCGAGCGCGACGTAGGCGAAATCGTTGGCGAACGACGGATCGTCGAGGACGATGTCGTCGGTCTCCGCGACGCGGAACAGCGACGACAGTTCCGCTCCGCTGACGCTGACGTGCCCGACCAACACGCGCGGCCTGGCCGGGTCAGCAGGCATCTGGCGCAATCGCGCTTTGAACGCGGCCAGAAGGTGCTGGTTCTTTTCGGAGAGGCTGCCGTAGCGCTGAAGCGGTTCGTTGGTCAGGAAGTGTGCCGGCGTCGGGTACGGCATCAACACGAACTGAACGCCGTCGAGTGCGAGCGTCGCCGGTTCCGACGCGAGGTGCAGCCGGCCATTGCCGCCACCGCCGGGTGCGGCGAGCGTCATCGCATGGCGGAGCGTTTGGCAGAAGTTCTCGTTGTCGTGATTGCCGGTGACGGCCACGATGGTGCCGCCGCCACGCAGGAACGCGTCGAAAGTGGATTGCAGGTGGCGGATGGCGTCGCGCAGGCCGTCGGGTCGGGCGAGTTCGCTGAACAGGTCGCCGGCGACGATCAGCACATCGGCCCGCTCGTCGCGGCAGACGGTGGCAACGCGCTCGACGGCGCGGCGCAAGTCGTCGGTGCGGTCGATGCGCCCGAGTCTATCGCCGAGGTGCCAGTCCGCGGTGTGGACGAGTCTCATTAACCTCATTGTGCCGTAAGGAGCGGCGGGGTGTCGAGGTCAGTCGCCCAGAGCCGACTGCCGAGTTGCTTGCACATCACGCCGCCGCGTCAAAGCGCATGAGCAGATCGCCCGCTTCGACCTGCGTGCCCGGTTTCACCAGCAACTCGGCAATGCGGCCGCCGTGTTCGGCGTAGAGCGTCGTCTCCATCTTCATCGCTTCCATCGCCAGGAGTTTCTGACCCCGCGCGACCGATTCGCCCGCAGCGACGACTACGCTCACGACCACACCCGGCATCGGAGCGGCGACCTGAAGCGGGTCGCCGCGGTCGGCTTTCGGTCGGGCCTTGGCCCCCTTCCCGGCCAATGCCTTGTCCTGCACCAACACCTCGCGCGGTTGGCCGTTCAACTCGAAGAACACCGTCCGCCGGCCATCCTCCAACGCGTCGCCCGTCGTCAGGTACTTCACGATCAGCGTCTTGCCCGGTTCGATTTCGATGCTCGTCTCCTCGCCGGGAGCGAGGCCGTGGAAGAACACCGGCGTCGGCAACACACTCGTGTCCGAATACTTGCGATAATGTTCGACGTACTCGGGCGTCACCTTGGGGTAGAGCAGGTACGAGACCACGTCGCGGTCGGACGCCGGCAACTTGTACTTCGCGCTCAACTCTGCCCGGGTCGCCTCAATATCGGCCGGTGGTAACGACGCGCCGGGCCGCCCCTTCAGCGGCTTGCGACCGCGCAGGACGCGCTTTTGCAATGCCTTCGGGAACCCGCCGGGCGGCTGGCCCAACCGGCCCTCGAAGAACTCGACGACCGACTCCGGGAACGCCAACTCTCGCGTGCCGTTCTCCACCTCGGCCGGCGTCAGCCCGTTGGCGACCATAAACAGGGCCATGTCGCCGACGACCTTCGAGGACGGCGTCACCTTCACCAGGTCGCCAAACAATGCGTTCACGTCGGAGTAGGTTTTGACGACATCCGACCAGCTCGCCTCCAGGCCGAGCGCCTGGGCCTGCGCGAACAGGTTCGTGTATTGTCCGCCCGGCATTTCGTGGCGGTACACATCGGCGGAAGCGAACGCCATCCCCGTCTCGAACGCCCGGTACTGCTTGCGGACGCCCTCCCAGTAGTCGGCCGTCGCCTGCAAATCGGCGTAATCCAAACCGGTGTCGCGCGGCGTGAACCGCATGGCTTCCGCCAGGGCGTTCAGGCTCGGCTGACTGGTCATCCCAGCCAGCGGCGCGAACGCGCAATCGACGACGTTGACGCCCTCCTCGGCGGCGGCGAGGTAGGTCGCCAACTGCCCACCGGCCGAATCGTGCGTGTGCAGGTGGATCGGCAAACCGACTTCCTGCCGCAGCGCTTTCACCAACGTCTTCGCCGCGTAAGGCTTGAGCAGACCCGCCATGTCTTTGATGGCGAGGATGTGCGCCCCCAACTTCTCCAACTCCTTCGCCAACATGACGAAGTACGATAGCGTGTACTTCGTTCGCTTCGGGTCGAGGATGTCGCCGCTGTAGCAGATCGCGGCCTCGGCCAACTTGCCTGTCGAACGAACGGCGTCGATGGCGAGTTTCAGATTCGGGACGTAGTTCAGCGCGTCGAAGATGCGGAACACGTCGATGCCCGCGTCGGCCGACTCCTTGACGAACAGCTTGACGACGTTGTCGGGGTAGTTCGTGTAACCGACGGCACTTGCCGCCCGCAGAAGCATTTGGAACAGGACGTTCGGCACCGCTTCGCGGAGCTTGACGAGCCGGTCCCACGGCGACTCTTTGAGGAAGCGATAGCTCGTGTCGAACGTCGCCCCGCCCCACATTTCCAACGAGAACAAGTCGGCGTGCCGGATCGCGTATGTGGGGGCGACCTGGAGCATGTCGTAGGTGCGCATCCGCGTCGCCAGGAGCGATTGGTGAGCATCGCGCATAGTCGTATCGGTGACTAGGAGACGCTTTTGTGCTCGTAGCCACGCGGCGAACTTGTCGGGGCCTAACGCGGCGAGCTTGTCGCGCGTGCCCGGATGCAGTGCATCGGTTCGCGACACTTCGGCGATGCGTTCGCCGCGTAGCATCGAACGCTTCACTGAAGCGTCGTGAACCGGAGGCGACCGATTGACGATGATGTCTCCGAGGTACGACAGCAGCTTGGTCGCTCGGTCCTTGCGCTTCGGCAACTCGAACAGCACCGGAGTATCGTCCAGGAAGCGCGTCGTCACCGCGCCGGACAGGAACGCGCGATTGGTGACAAGGTTGAGCAGGAACGGGATGTTCGTCTTCACGCCGCGGACGCGGAATTCTTGCAGGCAGCGCTCCATCCGGCGGGCCGCATCCTCGAAGCGCAGGCCGGAGGCCGTCACCTTCACCAACAGCGAGTCGTAGAACGGCGTGATAACGGCCCCCGAGAACGCCGTTCCGGCATCGAGGCGAATGCCCACACCACTCGCCGAGCGATAGTGGGCGATGCGGCCGTAGTCCGGCGTGAAGTCGTTGGACGCGTCCTCCGTCGTGACCCGGCACTGGAGCGCGAAGCCGCGCGGAACCACGGCTGCCTGGTCACTGAGACCGATCTCGGGGTCCGACAACGGCCGGCCCTCGGCGACTCGGAGCTGTGTCTGCACGATGTCGAAACCGGTAATCACTTCCGTGATCGTGTGTTCGACCTGGATGCGCGGGTTCACCTCGATGAAGTAAAATGCCCCGGCGTCCACGTCGATCAGGAACTCGACCGTGCCCGCGTTGTCGAGCCGTACCGCCCGACCGATGGCAAGCGCGGCGTCCAGTAGCCGCCGGCGCAACGTCGAGTCGAGGCCAACCGCCGGGGCAATCTCGACGACTTTCTGATGCCGGCGCTGAATGGAACAGTCGCGTTCGTACAGGTGGACGAGGCCGCCGTGCTGGTCGCCGATGAGTTGCACTTCGATGTGCCGGGCGCGGCGGACGAACTTCTCCAGGAAAACGTCGGGCACACCGAACGCGCTGCCGGCCTCGCGGCGGGCCGAGTCGAGGGCCGGCCCCAACTCGTCCGCCGACTCGACGACACGCATGCCACGGCCGCCGCCGCCCATTGCCGCCTTGACCATCACGGGGTAGCCCAGCGATTTGGCCAACGCCTTCGCCTCCGCGATCGAAACCACCGGGGAGTCGGAGCCGCCGAGGACCGGCACGCCCGCGTCGCGGGCGATTTTGCGTGCCGCGACCTTGTCGCCGAGGCGGTCGAGAATGTCGGGCCGCGGACCGACGAAGGTGATCCTCGCCTCGCCGCAGGCGCGTGCGAACGCAGCGTTCTCCGACAGGAAGCCATAGCCGGGATGTACTGCGTCGCAGCCGTGGTCGCGCGCGACGGCAACCAACCCCGGTATGTCGAGGTACGCGCGGATCGGCTCGCCCGGCTTGCCGACTTCGTACGCCTCGTCGGCCTTGAAACGGTGCAGCGCGAACCGATCTTCGTGGGAGTACACGCCGACCGTACGCACACCCAGTTCGTGAGCTGTACGCATGACGCGGATAGCGATTTCGCTGCGGTTGGCGACGAGCAGTTTGCGTATCGGCATGAGTCTCGGCGGTGGATGACCCGGGCGAGTCAGCCGTCAATCTTAAGCGGCCGAACTCATCCGGCATCAGTCGGCGGGACAATGCGTCGTTCCGATTGTTTCGATCGAGTACGAGCAAACGTGACTTCAATGCCCGACGTGCAGCGAAAGGCATCGTTCGGACTGGACTGCTCTGAGGCGCGTCGGCCTATCGCGGACGGTCGGCCAGTTCGGCGACATCCTCAACCGATGGCCTACGCGCTCTGTCGCAGTTCGTGGACGCGCGGCAGGGTCAACGCGAAGCGCGTCGGGCCGTTGCCGATATAGCGGACATCGCCGCCTTGCTCGCGCGCCAGCCGCCATGCGGTCGAAAGGCCCAGCCCACGACCGCGGCCGGCCGCACGGCCGGAGTAGAACGGGTCGAACAGGTGTTCGCACTGCTCGGGCAGCGGGCCGGGACCGTCGTCTTCGACGACGACTGTGAGTTCGCTGTCGGCCGAGTCCACGGCAATTTGCACGCGCCCCGCAGCAGCTTCGACCGCGTTGCGCGCGATTGCGGCCAGCGCCGTGCGGACTTGCTTCGCGTCCACGTTGGCCAGACAGCCTTCGCTCGGAGCAACGTCGATGGCCACCGAACGGCCGGTAGCAAGGTCGGCGAGTGATGCGGCGACATCGCGGGCCAGTTCGCCGAGGTCGGTCGCTGTGGGACGCGGCTTCGCCGGCCGGGCGAACTGCATCAAGTCGGTCAGGATAGCATGTATCCGCTGGGCCTGGGCAACGACCGTCTGCAACGCCTTCTGCCGATCCGGGTCGGTCTCGCGGACGAGCAGATACTGTGCTTGCCCCGACATGACGGCAAGTGGGTTGTTGATCTCGTGTCCGGCCCCGGCCGCGAATTCGGCGAGGGCTTCCAGCTTGCGCGTCCGCAGGCATTGCTCCTCGTCGGCTTGCCTGTCCACGAGGGCACTGCGAAGCGCGTCGTTTTCATTCTCGAGGGAGCCTTCGGCTGCACGTTCGCGCGCCAGTTCCAAAAGCGGGATCAGCAATGGCTCGCGGTACGGATCGGCAGGCGGTCCAGTAGTGTCGGCCACGGGTTCGGGCAGCCGGGCGAGAGCCGATTGCACCACGGCATGCAACCCAGCGTCAGCACCGAAGGTCGCCGCAACGTCTGGGGACAGATCGAGGTTGCCGATGACGTTGGCCAGCCACGGTGCCAGATTCCAGCGTCGTGCGAGTCGACGCCCGACTGCAACCGGTACGCCGGACGTGCCGGTCGCGGCGAGGGCCAACCGGCCCAGCGGTGCTACGGTCGCGGCGACTCGGGCGGCGGTTGGGTCAATGCCGTCCGCTGCGAGCGCGATCCGTTCGGCCTCGTCACCGAGTCGGCGGCAGTAGTCGATCAGGTGAGTGGAAGGCTCCGGCAGGACGCCGATTGGATCGCGCCGCAAGGCGTCCAAGGCAAAGCGCAGCGCGAGGGCGTCGTCGGGAAAGCGGTAGACGAGCAGCAGCGCCGCCGGATCGGCGACCAGCGCGGAGACATCGCCCGGCCGCGCGAGCGCGGCCAGCGCGGCGGGACCGGGAGCCAGCCAGAGCAGTTGCACCGCGGGTTCGCCACTCACCGCACCCACTCCGTGGTATGCACGACGCACGGTTCGCGACGCTTCGCGGAGAAGCGTCGCGAACCGGGGCACTTACGCCGCGGCTGCTTCCAATTCCAACTGGTTGCACATGCGGTCGATGAGATCCTCGATGTCGAACGGTTTGTGCAAGAAGTCGTCTGCACCGCTGAGCTTCAGTTCGGCAATCTTGTCTTCCTCGATCATGCCGCTGATGCAGAGAATGCGCACGTCCTCGAGGGTCGAATCGGCCCGCACGCGGTGGCAGACTTCCTTGCCGTTGATGTCGGGGAGCATCAGGTCGAGGACGATCAGGTCCGGGCGGTACTCCTTGACCATCATGCCGGCGTCGAAGCCGTTGGTGGCGATGCGGACCTCGAAGCGGCCA
>CAZNSL010000320.1:0-6676 GCA_964574975.1 uncultured Alcaligenaceae bacterium
TGTCGCCGACCTCGTCCGCGGCACCTTCCTCGACGGCGCGCCCGTCGTGCCGACCTCGGCGGTAACCGGCGAGGGACTCGACGACCTTCGCCATGCCCTCAGCGACGCCTGCCGTGCGGTCGAACGTCAAACCGGAGATGAATACTTCCGCCTGCCGATCGACCGGTCATTCGTGGTCCAGGGGCACGGGACGGTCGTCACTGGCTCGGTGGCGTCCGGCTCGTGCCGCGGTGGCGACGAACTCGAACTCATGCCCGACGGGGTGCGCGTCCGCGTGCGATCGCTGCAGAGTCACGATGCAGCAGCCGGCGAGGTGTGCCGCGGCCAGCGTGCAGCGGTCAACCTCGCCGGTGTGCCGCACGAGAGCATCCGTCGAGGCCAGGAATTGACGACGCCTGGCTGGCTCCAGCCGTCGCGCACACTGACGGTCAGCGTGCGTGTGCCGGGCAAGGCCCGCCGGCCCCTGCGGCATCGCACGCCCGTGCGGGTCCACGTCGGCACTGCGGAAGTCCTCGGCACGCTGGCCCTGCTGGACCGCGACGCCGTGACGCCGGGTGAAACCGGGCTGGGCCAGTTGTTCCTCGCCGAGCCGGTGGCGACGAGTTGGGGCCAGCCGTTCGTCCTCCGCGAGTCGTCGGCGGCGTCCACGTTGGGCGGCGGGCGCGTCCTGCAACCTGTCGCCCGCAAGATTCGCCGCAAACACCTGGAACTGGTCGAACGCGTCGAGCAACTTGCCGGCGACGAACCACTGGCGCGCGGCCTGGCAGTCGCTTACTTCTGCGGCACCGCCGGAATCGCCGCCGCGGACCTGACGCGCGGTGCCGGCGTCGGGCCGGCCGGAGCGGTCGAGCTTCTCGCGCGCATCCGAGGCGCGGGCGCGACGGAATTTGCGGCCGCACGCGGTCGGTCAGTCGCACTGCACCCGGAATCGACGCGCGACCTGGAAGGCCGTGTCCTGGGTGTCGTCGGCCGGCTGCACGAACTGTTCCCACTCTTGACGACCCACGAACGGGCCAAAGTGGTATCGCAGTTCGACTACATCGGCGACGATGTCCTCGTTTCGGCGGTCATCGACCGGTTGATTCGAGCAAAGCAACTAGTCGGCGACGCACGTCGTGTGGCCCGCGCCGACTTCAAGCCGAAGCTGAGCGTGGCTCAGCGGAAGTTGAAGGACAAGATCGTCGCCGCCCACGCTATGGCCGCGTTCCAACCGCCGGAGCCGGCCGACTTTGTCAACCAGGCCGGCGGCAACGCTGCGAGCCTGCGCGAGATCTTCGACGTGGCCGCCGCCGAGGGTCTGTTGGTGCGCGTCGCCCCCGACATCCACCTGCACGCCGATGCCGAGGCGGACATGCGCCGGCGTGTCGCCGCGCGCCTGGCCGAAAGTGGCGGGCTGACCGTGGCGGCAATCCGCGACCTTCTGGGCACGTCGCGCAAGTTTGCAGTGCCTCTGTGCGAATACCTCGACCGCATCGGCGCGACGCGGCGCGAGGGCGACCTGCGCTTCGCGGCGCAAGAATCGGCCGCGGCGGGCGAATGACCGGCAGGTATCCTGTTGGGAGGGCGTGCGATGACCGAGAGTTTCGATTGGGGAATCGTGTTCAAGTCCCCGTTCGGGTTCCTGATGGTGGGCGCAGCCGGCGGAATTCTCGCCGGCATCGTCGGCACGATCGCTACAAACTGGCGCAAGGTGCGCGTCGCCGAACAGGATGCCGCCCTCAAGCAGAACATGATCGAGCGCGGCATGTCGGCCGAAGACATCGTCCGCGTCCTGTCCGCGGGAAAGCGCGCGGACAAGTAGGATGACGAATGTCGGTGTCGGGCTGGTAGAATGGCGGGCATGGCCGACAACCCGCTACGCCGCCTTCCGCCGATGAATGCCGTCCTTGCCGCAATGAACGGCATCGACGCGCCGCACGACGCGCTGGCCGCTGCCGCTCGGACGGAATTGGACCGGTTGCGCTCTCGCCTCGCGGCCGGCGAGGTTTGCGAGGTTTCAGCCGAATCGGTCGCCTTTGCCGCATCGGTACGGCTCCAGGCCGACGCCCGGCCAATCCTCCGGTCCGTCATCAACGCGACCGGCGTCGTCCTGCACACCAATCTCGGCCGTGCACCCCTCGCCACAGTCGCGGCCAACGCCGTGCGCTCCGTCGCGACCAATTACCTCAACCTCGAACTCGACCTCGCCACGGGCCGACGCTCGTCGCGTGTCGACGCAGTGCGCCGGCTGCTGTGCGAACTGACCGGCGCGGAATGGGCGACCTGCGTCAACAACTGTGCCGCCGCGACGGTACTGGTGCTGCGGGCACTCGCTTCCGGGCGCGAAGTCGTCGTCTCGCGCGGCGAACTCGTCGAGATCGGCGGTGGTTTTCGCATTCCGGAGATCATGGCCGTCAGCGGGGCGACACTCCACGAGGTCGGTACCACCAACATCACCCGCATCGCCGACTACGAGCGCGCGGTCACGTCGGCGACCGCCCTGTTGATGCGCGTCCACCGCAGCAACTTTCGCACGGTCGGCTTCACGAAGTCGGCCTCGCTGGACGAACTCGTCGCTCTCGGCCACGCCCGCGGTGTGTCGGTGGTAGACGATGTCGGCAGCGGTGCCCTCGTAGATTTCGCCCGCTTCGGTCTGCCGGACGAGCCGCTCGCCGCGGACAGCGTGCGCGCCGGGGCCGATGTGGTTCTGTTCAGCGGCGACAAACTACTCGGTGGCCCACAAGCGGGAATCATCGTCGGCCGCCGCGACCTGGTCGAGCGGATCGAGCGCGACCCGCTGATGCGGGCGTTCCGCCTCGATAAGATGACGCTCGCCGCTCTCGAAGGGACACTGCGACTGTACCGCGATGAGCGGGCACTCACCGAAGTTCCCGTCTTGCGAATGCTCGGTACGCCGCTCGACGAACTGCGGCGGCGAGCCGAGGAGTTGGCCCAACGGCTCTCGTCCCAGGACGGCATCACGGCCACCGCTCGCGACGACGTGGCATTCGTGGGCGGCGGATCGTTGCCAGCGCAAATGTTGCCCGCGGCCGTTGTCGCCGTATCGGCCGAGGGCTTATCGGACGAGGAACTCGCCGCGCGGTTGCGTGCGGGCGACCCACCGGTAATGGCGCGGCTGCACGACGGCCAAGTTCGCTTCGACGTGCGGACTGTCTTTCCCGAGCAGGACGGGGCGTTGCTCGCGGCAGTCGTCGCCGCACGTCGAGACAGAGCCGCCTATTTGTCGTCCGACAAAGCCTTATGATAGAGTGACGACACCCGCCAACGCTGCTTCTCCGCTATCGAAAGGCACATCCACATGACCCGTTCGCGTCTGTGCATCCTCTGCGCCGTCGCCGCCGCGGCTGCGTCCGCGATGCTCCTTCGCGTCAACAGCGCGCCGGCCGACGAACCGCCGGTGAGCTTCATCGGCGACGTGGCTCCGATCCTCAAGGAACATTGCTACGCCTGCCACGACACCAAGAAGCGCAGCGGTAAGTTCGAGGTCACGACCTACGCCAAGTTCCTCAAGGGCGGGGCTGGCGACGAAGCTATCGTCCCCGGCAAGTCGCAGGACAGCCACCTCGTCGAACTGCTTCGCGCGGACGGCGAGCGGCGAATGCCGCCACCGCCGAAGGACAAGGTCAGCGACAAGGACGGGGCGCTGCCGCCGGCGAAGATCGCTACCATCGAGCGCTGGATTCAACAGGGAGCGAAGCTCGACGCTGGCATCGACCCCAATGCCGACTTGCTGCGCGAACTGCGCGTCCGTTGGCAGCCACCCGCGCCGCCGGCCACTTACCCACAGCCGGTGCCCGTCACAGCCCTTGCGTTCGCGCCCGACGGCAAACGACTCGTTGCGAGCGGATATCACGAATTGACCGCCTGGGACGTGGCCGACGGCAAACTCGTCCAGCGCATTCGCACTCGTGCCGAACGCACCTTTGCGATGACCTTCGTCGGCAATCTACTCGTCGTCGCCGGCGGCCGGCCCGGTCAGGAGGGTACGCTCGATGTCTACGATCTCGCCGGACCATCCAAGTCGGTCGATGGGGTTTCGATGCTCGACGGTGTTGACGATGCCAAGGTTCACGTCAAACACCTGTTTGACACCGATGACACGATCCTCTGCATCGCGGTGCGGCCCGACGGCAAACGGCTCGCCGCCGGCGGTTGCGACCGGCTCGTGCGCGTCTGGGACCTCGCCGACGGCCTGACCAACGCCCGACTCGAAGCCACTGTTGAGAACCACGCCGACTGGGTGCTGGGCGTTTCGTTGACTGGCAACGGGCAACTGCTGACCGCCGGCCGCGACAAGACAGCAAAGCGATACGACCTCGGCAAGAAAGAGTCGGTCCAGACATTTCCCGACCACCAGGCACCGGTCTACGGCGTCGTTCCGCGCGGCGACGGCAAGGCCGCCTTGAGCGTGGGTGCCGACAAGATGCTGCGCGTGTGGGCATTCGACGACGGCGGCAAGAAGAACAAGGCGTCCGGCGGCCACGGCGACGATGTCTACAAAATCGTCGCGGTTCCGGGCCAGTCGCTGGTAGTGACGTGTGGCGCGGACAAGTCGGTGCGACTATGGAAGGACGACGGCACGCCCGTGCGGACGTGCGCGGGACTCGCCGACCACGTCTATGCGCTCGCCGTCAGCCCCGACGGAAACTTCGTGGCGGCCGGGGCGTACGACGGTGAAGTGCGCGTGTGGAAGCTTTCCAACGGCGCGGTCGCGAAGGCTTTCAATGCCTCGCCGGGCTACGTTACCCGGACGACAGCCAAGTGACTCCGGCGTCCGCCACGGCCGAATGTTCGGCGTGTACCGGTTCTGCCGACGTTAGGATTGACTGCCGAGGAAGGATAGCTGGAGTGGATAAACTTCGACGAAAATGCCGCGGGTAACTGCTGCAAGGGGCTTCCACGAACGCCTCCGTGCGATATGATTGCGCCACACTCGTGAGGTTGCACCATGTCGCGTTCCAGCCGTCCGTCCGTCGGGCTGCGCTCGCAGTTCCGGCTCGAAGTCCTCGAAGACCGTACTGTCCCTGCCGGCGCAGTCATGCGCTGGCACACAATCGCACTCGAAGCCGTCCGGCTCGACCACGCGCTCGGTGGGTCCGCCGCGCAGTTTGGCCCGACGCGCGCTGCGCGGGCGCTGGCGATCGTCCAGTCGGCGGTGTACGACGCCGTCGAGTCAATCGACCACTCGTACGCGCCGTACAAGTTCCAGGTCGCGGCAGGCCCGGGGGCGTCACTCGACGCCGCGGTGGCAGCGGCCGCCCGCGACACGCTCGCGGCATTGTACCCGACGATGACGCTTACCTTCGACGCGGCCCTGGCGCGCGAGTTGGCGGCACTGCCAGTCCCGGAGGCTCAGGCCGGGGCCGCGGTCGGTCACACGGTCGCTGCCCAAGTCCTCGCGGATCGCGCGAACGACGGCGCGGATGTCGATCCTCCCTACACGCCGGGGACCAACCCTGGCGACTGGACACCTGACCCACTCCATCCGAACCAGACGGCCCTCTCGCCTGGCTGGGGCGACGTTGCGCCGTTTTTTATGACGAGCGGATCGCAATTCCGCGCGCCGCCCCCGCCCGCGCTAAACAGCCCCGAGTACACTGCCGCGTACAACGAGTTACTGGCGTTCGGCGGCGACGGCGTGACCACGCCGACACAGCGCACCATCGAGCAGACCGAACTCGGCATCTACTGGGGTTACGATGGCCAGCCGGGACTGTGCAGTCCGCCGCGGCTCTATAACCAGATCGCCGCAGTCATCGCCAACCAGCAGGGCAACACCGACATCCAGAACGCCCGCTACTTCGCGCTCGTCAACATGGCGATCGCCGATGCCGCCGTTGCAAGCTGGGGGACCAAGTTCTTCTACAACCTCTGGCGGCCCGTGACGGCGATCCGCGGTGGCGATACTGACGGCAACCCGGACACCGCCGGTATCGCGGACTGGACGCCGTACGGAGCACCGGCCGACAACGGCAGCGGCACGAACTTCACGCCGCCCTTCCCGGCCTACGTCTCCGGCCATGCAACGCTCGGGGCCGCGGCGTTCCGCACCATCGCCAACTACTACGGCTCCGATGCGATTTCGTTCACGTTCCTCTCCGATGAGTTCAACGGCAAGACGTTCGACATGAACGGCGAGGTTCGCGCCGTGCGTCCGCGGCACTTCGATTCGCTCGGCGCGGCGACGGAGGAGAACGCCCAAAGCCGTATCTACCTCGGCATCCACTGGGCGTTCGACAAAACCGAGGGTATCGCGCAGGGCAACGCCATCGCCGATTACGCGTACGAACGGTTCCTCCGACCGATCCCAACGCCCGTGACGGACTCCGGCCCGGTCATCGCCATCGCGGCCGGCGTTGGCGGACTGCCGCTGGTGCGCGTGGTCGATGCCACCACGGGTGCCTCGCGCTTCGATGTCTACGCCTACGACCAGTCGTTCCGTGGCGGCGTCCGCGTGGCCACCGGCGACTTCACCGGCGATGGCGTCGCCGACATTGTGACGGCAGCCGGCAAGGGTGGGGCCGGGCACATCAAGGTCTTCGACGGCCGTACCGGTGCCACGCTATCGAGTTTCTTCGCATTCGACCCCGCGTTCCGCGGTGGAGCATACGTCGCCACTGGCGACATCGACGGCGACGGACGCCTAGAGATCGTCGCATCGGCTGGCGAAGGCGGT